>NZ_JAMYSE010000170.1:0-5617 GCF_040321795.1 Mesorhizobium sp. M0244
CCCCCCCCCCCCCCGCGCCCGCCCGCCCGCGCCCCCCCCCCCCCCCCCCCCCCCCCCGCCCCCCCCCCCCCCCCGCTGCGGCCGCCGCCCGCCCCCCCCCCCCCCCCCACCGCCGATGACTAGGGTCAGCGCCCCGGCAGCGCGATCAGGCAAAGCTGTCGCGCTGGCTGGTCGCCGTGCCGGTGAAGCGCCCGCGCACCACGCCTACGACCGCGCCAAGCACCAGCCAGAACACCAGATTGGTCAGCGTCACCGCCACCACGAACTGGTGATGCAGGCCTTCCGGGATCGCCGTCTCGAAACTGTCGGGCTGCGGCGCGCCGACAATATGCGGCGCTGCGATCAACGCCACGGCAAGCAGCGCCAGCGGCAGCGATTTGCGAAACGTGATCAGGCCGAGGCCGGCCGCGGTCGCTACCACAGTTGCCCACCACCAGATCTGGCGTTGGACAAGGTCGGCCGCCGGCATCGCCGGCAGTTCCGGCGGCAGGCCGAGGCCAGGCGCCAGCGTGAACACGGCAAAGCCGGCCAGCCCCCAGAACAGGCCCTGGCGCCAATTGCCGATGCCGCCGGCGAACTCCGATACCGCAACCAGCACCAGCGCAAAGCCGATCCCGGTGACGATATTGGCAACGACGCTGAAGGCAAAGCGCTCGAAACCGTCGGCCGGCGCCCAGCCTTCGTCCTCCGCCGGAGCGATCGCTTCAGCCGGTGCCGGCGCGGCGCTGCTCATAGCCGTCGTGCCCGTGGCGTTTTCGGCCGGTGCTGCTGGCGCAGCGGCATGGTCATGGCCGCCGCCGGCCTGTTCGTAGACTTCCGCCTTCAGGATGAGCGGCACCGTGGCATAGGCCTGCATGCAGGCGAGAAGGACGCCGGCCACGAGCCCTGCGATCGCCGCGATGAACACGACGTTGCGAAACAATGTCATGATGTCAGCCCCTTGTCAGTGGCAGGGAAACGCCATCGAATGGCGATAGTCGTGAGCGGCATTGTGGACCGCATCGATATGCGAAAAGCCGACAAAGCCCATGACGAAGATGCCGAGGAATGCAGCAAGCGCCAGCTGCATGAAACGCGATTGCGAGGAGACGGAAGCGCCGAGCGAGACGGAAGCGGTATTCATGTCTTGTCCTTTCGCCCTCCACCCGAGGGCATAGAAGTCAGTTTCCTGTCGCCGGCAGGTCTCCTGGCTCGCGGATCAGCGCCCTTCCCCACCTTCCCGAAGACGAATCTTCAGTGGCATATGGAGAGGACTACCGCACACAGTTGCGGGGGCAGCCACGGCATTGGGCAAGAAGTTTGCCCGCACCGCATTCCCTTAGAGCGCCGTGCGTCCAAATGGACGCACAAAGGACGCTCTAACACTTAGACTCTGCGTATGACCTTTCCGGAACCGATTCCGGTTCCGGGATCATGCGCGGTTCCAAACGGAACCGACGACATCGGCGACTATAGGCAGAATCGCCGCGCCCGGCAAACCAAATTCCGCCGGATCGTGTGGCGAATGCGCCGTCTCGCCAAGCCGGCCGGCCGGCGCCGCAATTGACAATTTTTGCGGCCGGGTGTCGGCTGGCGCAGGGGAGGAAGCCAGTCATGCAACCCAGCTCGAACGAGCACGATCCCTATAACGGCCTGACGCGGGCCGAGCCGACGCTGCCGTCGCCGGCCTATTGGGACATCGCGGGCTACCAGCGCGATCTCGACGCCATCTGGCATCGCAACTGGGTGCTCGTCTGCCGAGAGGCCGACCTTGCCCAGCCGCTGGCTTTCAGGACGTTCCGTATAGGCACGCAAGAGGTCGTCGTGCTGCGCGACGAGACCGGCGAATTGCGTGCCTTCCACAACACCTGCCGGCACCGCGGCTCGCAGCTTTGCCAGGAAAGCGAGGGCCGGCTGAAGGCGCGGCTCATCACCTGCCCCTATCACGCCTGGTCCTATTCGCTGCGCGGCGATCTGGTGCGCGTGCCGTCGAAATCGCTGCCTGACCGCTTCGATAAGGCCGATCATCCGCTCTACCGGGTGGCGCTGTCGGTGTGGCGCGGTTTTGTCTTCGTCAACCTCGCGGAAGACGCTGCCGGCTCGGCTGAAACATCCTTCGATCCGGCATCCGGCAACCTCGCCAACTGGCCGCTGGAAACGCTGCTGAGCGGCCATATGCTGCGCAAGGTGATGAACTGCAACTGGAAGATTTTCTGGGAAAACTTCAACGAGTGCCTGCATTGCCCCGGCGTCCATAAGGACCTGTCGCGGCTGGTGCCGATCTATGGCCGCGGCCTGATGGGCCGCCACGACGATCCCGAATGGGCTCGCCATGCCGACAATGACGCGCCGGAATTTTCCGGCGGCTTGCGGGCAGGAGCCGAGACCTGGTCGCGCGACGGGCGCGTCCACGGCTCGGTCTTTTCCGGCCTGACGCCGGCCGAGCGTACCGCCGGGCAGACCTATGCCACCAGCCTGCCGTCGATGTTCATCGTCGGCCACGTCGACTATGTCAGGACCGTGCGGCTGGTGCCGCTTGGGCCGGAGCAGACCGAACTCACCGCCGAATGGCTTTTTTCGCCCGAAGCGCTCGCCGATCCGGCGGCGGACATCGACAATATCGTCGCCTTCGGTACCCAAGTGCTGGAGGAAGACGCTGACATCTGCGAGGTCAACCAGAAGGGCCTCCGCTCGATGCGCCACAAGGCCGGCGTGCTGATGCCCGAGGAATATGACTTGCACCGCTTCCACAACTGGGTGCGCGACCGGCATGCGGCGCTTGAACATCAAAGCGATTTGGGCAGATAGCGCCAGGTGACGAAGCCACAGGCAGCGGCCAACACGCCGAGCGTCGCGAAAACCGCGCCCAGGCCGAAGAACGCCAGCACCACCGAATAGACCAGCGGCGGCGTCAGCTCGGAAAAGTCGAGATAGGTGCGGTAGACCGCCGCCATCTGCGCCCGCTCATAGGAGCGCACCGAGCGCATGAAGGCGGTCGAGCCCAGCGCATCGAGCGCAATGGTGAAGAAGGCGCCGCAAAGCAGCAATGCGCCGCTGACGAGCGGTGCCGCCTCGCCGACGGCGCCGGCCGCCAGCAGCGTCGCCGACATGGCGAAATAGGCGAACGTCATGGTTCGCCGGCCGCCGAAACGCTTTCCTGCCCTGCCCCAAAAGATGGCCATGAACAGCAGCGCATTGCCGGCCGAAACCAAAAGGCCGCCGGCCAGCTTGCCCTCGCCGGTGATCACCATAAACAACGGCCCATAGACGAAGAACGTCGTCCAGAAGCAGGAGCGGCCGAAGGCGATCAGCCAGGCGAGCCTCAGCCTTGGCTGCGCGACGAAGCGGCCGATATTGGCCAGAGGATTGACCGGCCGTGTCTTGCCAGGGCGGATCGACTGGTTGTCGCCGAGCCGATAGGTCCAGAACAGCGCCAGCAAGGCCATGGCGAAGACGGCCACCGCGCCATGCGCCGCATAGATGCCGAAACGTGTGTAGAGGAAAATGCCGAGCGTCGGCCCGGCGGTCCAGGCAAGCATCGACCACGCCATGCGCAGCGACTCGGCCTGCATGAAGTCGGTCTTGCGGATATGGTCCATGATGTAGAGGTTGAGCGTGATCGCCAGCGCGCCGGCGCCGACGACGCGGCAGAGCATGCCCACCACTTGGCCGGCCAGCGTATGGGTGACGAAGAACAGCGAGCCGACGGCCAGCAGGCAGGCGCCGGCGGTATAGACCCAGCGCCGGGCAAAGCGCCGGATCAGCATCGGCATGAACAGCGTCGCCGACAGGCCGAGCATCGCCACGATCGTGTAGAGGATCGAAACGATCTGCTCGTTGTGCAGAATCTCATAGGCCTGGATCGGGATGACGCTGGACACGGTGGCGCGCGCGAAGGATTCGACCGCATAAAGCGAGGCGAAGGTGCGTGCATCCGCCGGCCGCAAGGCCGCAAGCCAGATCGGATGGCGCACATGTGTAGCCATTGCTTTCCCCGAAGCAGAATCGCCCGAAGCAGGTTTGGAGCACAAATCTGCCGTGGCGTTGCCTCGGCGGGTAACAGGAAACCGACGCCTTCACGGCAAAAAGCGAAGCCGGCCAAAGGCTTTCCGGCTCTGGCCTAAAGCGAGCCATGATGCTGAACGGCCGCAGCCGGTACAACGCGAGGCACGGCCTGCTTCTTTTGTCGGGGGCAACCGTGATAGTCGTCTTGCCGGGGCTGAACCAAGACAACGAGACCAATGAGCATCGACACGCCGACCGCCTCCGTTCAGGACCAACCAAAGTTGAAGCGCATCGCCGCCATCGACATCGCACGCGGCGTCGCTTTGCTTGCCATGGCGAGCTATCATTTCACCTGGGATCTCGAATTCTTCGGTTACACCGATCCCGGCCTCACCGCTTTCGGCTGGTGGAAATTCTACGCGCGCTGCATCGCCTCAAGCTTCCTGTTCCTGGTCGGCGTCAGCCTCTATCTTGCCCATGGCAGAAAGATCCACTGGACCGGCTTCTGGAAGCGTTTCGCCATGGTTGCCGGGGCCGCCCTCGCAATATCGCTGGTCACTCGCATCGCCACGCCGGATGGCTTCATCTTCTTCGGCATATTGCACGAGATTGCGCTGGCCAGCCTGCTCGGCCTGGCGTTCCTGCGGCTGCCAGCGCTGCTGACGCTGCTTGTCGCGGCGTTTGTCGTCGCCGCGCCCGTCTATCTGCGATCCGCGGTTTTCGATCATCCGGCCCTATGGTGGGTCGGGCTGTCGGCGACCAATCCGCGCTCCAACGACTACGTTCCGCTGCTGCCCTGGTTCGGCGCCGTGCTTGCCGGCATCGCGGCTACCAAACTCGCCGCCACCTCCGGCGTGCTGACGCGGCTGTCGACCTTGGCGCCCGGCCGCTGGGCAAATCCGCTGGTCTTCATCGGCCGGCACAGCCTTGCCTTCTATCTGATCCATCAGCCAGTGCTGATCGGCTCGGTCTGGCTGTTTTCGCAAGTCATGCCGGCGCAAGTCGAAACCAGGGAGATGAACTTCCTGAAATCCTGCCAAATATCCTGCGAGCAGACGCGCGACACCGAGTTCTGCTCCAGCTATTGTGTCTGCATGCTGGACACTCTCCAGGGCGAAGCCTCGCTTGATCGGCTTTACAGCAATGACCAGTCCCCGGAGTGGAAGGCGCATATTGGCGAGCTCGCCGGCACCTGCACGGCCAGGACCGAGAGCACGCTGGGAGGACAACAATGACCGACAGTCACCCGAAACCCGTGCAGCAGAGTCCTGGTCAGCCGAAATTGGGGCACATACCATGGCCGCCGCTGATCTATATCGCCGCCATCGCCGGTAGCGTCGCGCTAGGGCTGTTTTATCCGCTGCCATGGATCGGCGATCTTCTCGGCGACATCCTGTTCGCCGCCGGCCTTGTGGCGCTGTTGGCGGTCGCCGCGCTCTGGTTCACGGCGATCCGCACCATGATCCGCGCGAAAACGACGCTCAACCCGAACGGCGTGCCGGATCATCTGGTGACCACCGGGCCCTTCGCCGTCAGCCGCAATCCGATCTATCTCGCCAACACGCTGCTGCTGGTCAGCCTCGCCTTTGTCTTGCGGAGCGCGAGGTCGGTACGCTAGAAACAACAACCAACC
>NZ_JAMYSE010000171.1:0-5411 GCF_040321795.1 Mesorhizobium sp. M0244
CGCCCCACGCCTCGGCGGATGAAGCTGGGATGCGTATACATGGCGCGCACGCGCGCAGCGTCTTTCGTCGGGTCAAGCAGCGCTGCATCGCGCCCAGGAGAACGGTCGCCGCCGTAGAGGGTTGCGCGCCGACTCCATCCGCCGCAACCGGCCAGGACGCCATTCTGCTCCGCAATGAAATATGTTCCGTCATCAACGAGTTGCGTATCGAGCCCCATGATTGCTCGGCTCGAAGCGATCTGCTCCTCTGTGAGGAACGGCTTCTGAAGCTCGCCGATGGCTGCATTCATCAGTAAGACCAGCGCCGGCATATCGGCATGTGACGCCAACCGATGGTCCAGGCTGATCCTCGGCATTCTTCAGCAGGTCCAGTGCAAACCGCTTTCAAGTTAGCACAAGATCATCACGATGATGGGAAAAAAGCTAAGGCATGGCCGCTGTCGAAGCTTGCCCTTCGCCGCCGCCTGATGCCCAGTTATGAGTCCCGATCCTAGAGGCCGGTGAGCAATTTCTTAAGTAGAGCGTTAAGAGTTTCCTGCTCCGCCGGCGTCAGCACGGAGATTAATTGCTCTTCTAGCGCCACCATTGGACCGATCAAATCGTCTATCGCGCGCTTGCCGCCAGTCGTTAGCGCAATTTGCTTGCCGCGCCGGTCGTTGGGATCGGGGCGTCGTTCAATCAGCCCAGCGCGCTCGAGCCGGTCCAGGCGGCTCGTCATGCCGCCCGAGGAGATCATTGCCGATTCGTAGAGCTGAGTAGGTGAAAGCATATGGGGTTCACCGGCGCGCCTGAGCGGCGTGAGCACATCAAACTCACCTACATTCAGGCCTACTTCTTTGAGCAACGGGTTCATGTGATCGCGGATAACCCGCGCGGCGGCATCAAGCAGACGACCTACCGTTTCAACAGGTAGCAACGGAAGATCGGGGCGCTCGCGGGCCCATTCCTTAGCTGCGGCCTCGGCGCGATCCATGGCAAATATTCCCTCGGCAAATGTATCTTGCAATCAAGATACATTGCATCTACTAACATTGTAGTAAGACAATAGCGCAGCGCGCAGCCCTGGAGAAGGAGAAATCGATGCCCAAAATGATTTTCGTGAACCTGCCTGTCCGTGACCTATCGGCGTCGACGGCGTTCTACGTGGCGCTAGGCGGCACTGTGAACCCGCAGTTTTCGGGCGAGAAATCCACCTCGCTCATGTTCTCGGACACGATCGGGGTGATGCTGCTGACCCATGACCACTACCGCGAATTCACTACTCGCCCAATCGGCGACGCACGGCGCGACAGCCAGGCAATGATCGTCCTCACTGTCGATAACCGCGACGCCGTCGATTCAACACTGACCAGCGCGGTTGTGGCGGGCGGTCGCGCCGATCCCAACCCAGCACAGGATCTTGGCTTCATGTATAACCGCCACATTGAAGACCCAGATGGCTACGTTTGGGAAATCGTATGGATGAACCCGACGGCGAACGCCTGAACCTAATGCATGTCGCGCAAAAGTGTGCAGCGGTTTTGCGATAACGACATGCATCAAAACAAGAACCTAAAGCGCGTCGCATGAAGCCGGTCGAACGCGACGCGCTTTAGAAGGCCACGCAATGAGCGCGACTAGGCTCTCGTTGATCAGAGCCAGAAGATGGCGGTTGCGGCAATGCAGATGGCGGACATGAAGGTGTCGGCGCATCGGTCCTAGCGGGTGTGAGCCTCGAGTCATGACCAGCAATTCGGGCATGGCCCAGCGCCGTTTCGCGTCAGCTGCGCCCGTCAGGTCGTCTTGACATATTTCCGCCAGCTGTGTTCCGGCCGGAAGCCGAGCACGTCCCGCGCCTTGCGGTTGGAGAGCAGCGTCTCGTATTCGCCGAGTTCGCTCTTGACCGGCA
The DNA here is from genome assembly GCF_040321795.1 of Mesorhizobium sp. M0244. Taxonomy (NCBI): domain Bacteria; kingdom Pseudomonadati; phylum Pseudomonadota; class Alphaproteobacteria; order Hyphomicrobiales; family Phyllobacteriaceae; genus Mesorhizobium; species Mesorhizobium sp. M0244. Next base: position 1,889 of record NZ_JAMYSE010000171.1, read on the forward strand.
CATCGGGATAAAACCGCCTCAGGAGTTCGGCTGTCGGCAGATCGGACGAGGTGTCGTCATTGGCGGCATTGAACACTTGGTAGCCGAGCCCGTCCTTCTCGATGGCGCGCAGCGTGATCTGGCCGAGGTCGCGCGCATCGATATAGCTCCAGGCGATCCGCTTGCGGAAACCCGCATCGGCGAACCATTTCGGAAACAACGAATATTCATGCGGCTCGATGACGTTGCCGATGCGCAAGGCATAGATGTCGAAGCCGCTGCGCAGCGCAAAGGCGCGCGCCGTCTTCTCGTTGACCACCTTGGATAGCGCGTAGCTGTCCATCGGATCGACGTCGTACGCCTCATCGAGCGGGAAATGCGTCGGATCGCGCGGTTCGTTGGCGAAGACCAGCCCGTAGGTCGTTTCGCTGGAGGCGATCACCACCTTGCGGATGCCGAGCTTCACCGCGGCCTCGATGACGTTGTAGGTGCCGAGCGCGTTGATGCGGAACACCTCATTGTCGGGCGTGATCATGATGCGCGGGATCGCCGCGAAATGCACAACGGCATCGATCGGTTGCGAACGCAGCGACGGGTCGAATTCGTGCAGGCCGATATAGCTCGACAGCGCATTGAACACCTGCCCGCTGTCGGTGATGTCGGTGATCAGCGTGCGCACCTTGGGATTGTCGAGCGGCTTGGTGTCGATGTTGAGCACCTGGCAGCCCTGCTCGACCAGATACTGCACGACATGGCGCCCAGCCTTGCCGCTGCCGCCGGTGAACATGATCCGCTTCGTCATTTTGCTCTCCCTGGAATTCATGTGTATTGTCAGACAATATCGAACTCTGCAATTGCCTGCCATGGCATGCGGCAAAAACCCGCTTCAACAATTCGCCGGCAATGTGCAGCGCCGTCATCCATCACTGCAAATAGGACGAAACGACATGAACACGACCGCCGCGAGTGAAAAGATCGGCTTCATCGGGCTTGGCCTGATGGGGCACGGGATAGCGAAGAACATCGTCGACAAGGGCTACCCGCTGACGTTTCTCGGCCGCAAGAACCGCACGCCGGCGGAAGACCTGCTCGGCCGCGGCGCCAAGGAAGCGGCGACCTCGCGCGACGTCGCGGCGGCATCGACGGTTGTCTTCATTTGCGTCACCGGTTCGCGCGAGGTCGAAGCCATCATCCGCGGCCCAGGCGGCATCAAGGAAGGCCTGAAGCCGGGATCGGTTGTCGTCGACTGCTCGACCTCGGATCCTGTCTCGACGGTGGCGCTGGCCGCCGAACTCAAGGCGCTCGGCGTCGACTATGTCGATGCCCCGCTCAGCCGCACGCCGAAGGAGGCCTGGGAAGGCACGCTGGACGCCATGGTCGGTGCCCCCGAGGCAGTCTTTGCCCGCCTGAAGCCGGTGCTCGAAACCTGGGCCGGACGCATCGTCCATATCGGCGACACCGGCGACGGCCACCGCATGAAGCTGCTCAACAACTTCATTTCGCTCGGCTACGCCGCGATCTATTCTGAAGCGCTGGCGCTGGCGCAGAAGGTCGGCATCTCGCCGCCGCGCTTCGACAGCGTCATCCGCAACGGCCGCATGGACTGCGGCTTCTACCAGACCTTCATGCGCTGGACGCTGGAAGGCGACCGCGACGCGCACAAATTCACCATCGCCAACGCCCTCAAGGACCTCACCTATCTCGAATCGATGGCGGGTGCTGCCGGCATCGCCAACCCGCTTGGCAACGCCGCCAAGAACTCCTTCGCAGGCGCCTTCGCGGTCGGCCCCGCCGATCAGTACGTGCCGATGCTGGCCACGCATATCGGCAAGGTCAACGGTGTCGACCTGATGCCCACCAAGGATGGCAAAAAGCAGACGATCTGAGGCGGCCGATCAGCTCTCTGCCGCTCACCTCATTCCGAGGCGTAAGCGCCACTGGCGAAGCTGCCGACCTCCCCTGAGGCAGTGCAATCGCATCTAGGCAAGAGCCCCTCACCCGGATTGCCAACCGAATTGCGAAGGGCAATTCGGGGCAATCCGACCTCTCCCCGAGGGGAGAGGAGGTCGCCAGCATTGATTCCCAGGCTCTTCTCCCCAACGGGGAGAAGGTGGCCGCGAAGCGGCCGGATGAGCGGGACCCCTATGCGATTGCCCTGCCTTGTTGGGGGGATGTCCGGCAGGGCAGAAGGGGCGCTGTCCCTCCGACGTTGGGATCGGCAGCACGCGCAACGCCAAAACCAAAAAACCCGCCTCGGTGGGCGGGTCGTCGGCGCCAATCAGCACCATACCGAAGTTAGTAGCATAGCTGCCGGCACAAAGCAAGAACAAAATATGCTGCGGCGGTAGAAAATCCGAATTCCTGCCTCACCCGAGCTCGTTGCTCAGAACGATTGCAAAACTCGCATTCCTTCGCGCCCCTCTCTGTCCTGCCGGACATCTCCCCCACGAGCGGGGAGATCGGATGCCACTTCGGCTTTCGCTAATCACCAACGTTAGGGCCATGGCAATGAGGGGCGGCGCCGCCCTGGTGCATAAATCACCGCCGCGACCGGCCGATAACGTCGTCGGTATTGGCGAGAAGTCTGTGCACCGCAGCGCGGGCTGCAGCCGGCCGCTGCAGGCGGATGTTCTTCTCGATCGCCTCGTGCAGTGCCTGCGCCCGCCGCTGATCGCTGGTCTCGCGGGTGACGAACTGGAACAGATGGTCGAGCGCCGATTCGATCAGCACGCCGAGCGGCACCAGCAGATCGTTGCCCGATGCCCGCAGGATGGCGAGGTGAAACCGCGTGTCGGCGCGCGTGCGCTCCTGCAGATTGGTTGCCTCGCCCATCTCGCGGCAGGCCTGGCTGATCTCGGCCATCTGCTCGTCGGTGCGTCGCATCGCGGCAAAGGCGCTGGCCTCCGGCTCGATGATGTGGCGGAATTCCTGCACGGTCCTCAGGAACACCTCGCGGTCCGGCGAGGTCGCATACCAGGCCAGCACGTCGCGATCGAGCAGGTTCCAGCGTTCCTTCGGCTCGACCCAGCTGCCGATCTTCGGGCGTGACGCCAAAAGGCTCTTGGCCATCAGCATCTTGATCGCCTCGCGCACCGCCGAGCGGCTGACGTCGAAAGTCTCGGACCATTTGGCTTCGTTGGGCAGGATGGTTCCCGGCGGATAGTCGCCGCGCACGATCCTCAGCCCGATCTCGTTGGCGAGCGACGCATGCACGCTCGAGCCGGGAAAGTGTGCGGCGTCGGCACGCCGAACGCCGGCCGGCCGCTCAGCCTCTGCCTTCAACTTGGCGGGTCGCTTTTTTGATGTCGCGTCCGGCATTCGTATTCCCCGGCAGCTGCTATTCACCTTTGCCGAAAGACCTTAACTCAGGGCATGGCAAAGCAGCGGCCTACGCTCCAAAGCAGCGTCGCCTCGTGCGTTTTGTATGGACAGTGCGAACGGGGGGGCCCGCGCGCGGGGGGCGCCCCCCAAGCCCCCCACGGCGAGGGGTGGTTTTAAACACAATCGCCGCCCCCGCCCCCTGACAGGGGGTGAGGCGGGGGGG
>NZ_JAMYSE010000172.1:0-4795 GCF_040321795.1 Mesorhizobium sp. M0244
CATGAGGCTCTGCGCCGGCCAGCCGGCTTAACCCTCGTACCGTTGCATATCGGATGACGGGCCGCCCTCAGGCCCAGCAATCATAGGGACTAGGTGGCTTGTTCTCGGCGAATATCGGCCACAACCATTGGCCCCTCGCGGACGTTTTCGAGCCCCGGTCCCGACCGGGTTTGCGAGAATTTGTCCAGCGCGTTCGCGTCGTCGAATGTAGACCCGAGCATTCCAGCGCGGTGACAATCGAGGGGTCAGGCCGGCGACGTGGGGCAACGACGTATGTCCTATCCGCCCGTCTGGATGCCCGCATCGCCGTCACGCGAGACGCAGCCCATCGAGGTGTTTGAAGTTGGCGCAATCGTCCGCCTCAACCATGACGCGCCGGCCGTTCGGCGGCTTGATGGCAGGCGAGAGCGCGGTTTTCACTGCGGCGACGGCATTTTCGGTGCGCATGATCATGGAGACGTCTCGCTGATGCGTTCGCAGAGTCCCATGCATGGGCCGTGCCAGAGAAGGAAAATCTTATTAAACAATGGGTTGTCGGATTTGCGATCCTGTCGGAAATCCGACATTGAGGGGGACGCCTCACGGCGGCGCCCGATTTGCACGTCGATGTCGCCTTTTTCCGAATAGCTAATCGGGCACCTTCTGCACCAGAATATTTCTCTTATGGAGACCAGCACGAAGTCTTCATGAACGGACAGTGCAGAACCTTGTGTCTCTGCCGGACAGATCGCAATATGCCTCGTCCATCGAGGTCGGCAGTTGCAAGAGCTGCCAGATCCTTCGCCCTGTCGTGCCGTTGCGCTGGCTCGATCCCGACATCCTCCGAGGCCGCGATCATGAAGAGTGACGCAATCTCATGTCCGCCGCGAGGCCTCTCTCATGGGGAAGCAATTCTCGATGTTGGTGTCGGATCGATGCTCTTGATGAGATGGTCGCGGAGGGCGCATGCCCAGACCTAAGCGCATCAATGATTTGCGATATGGGACCTTCACCAACTGGATTGTCGAATCTCTGTAAAGATAGCCGGAAGACAATCGCGTTATGACCACTCTGCCGGTTCCAAAAGCACGTGCGCCATTCGGTGCCTGCGACTCAATCCAGGTGGAGGGATGAGGTCGCAAAGCAGTCTTGTGCACGCCCACCGGTGGGCCAGGGTGGAGCCATCGTAAACGCAGTTATTCGATGATCGCCGCCGCAGAGTCCTCAGACTGTGCCGCGCCCGACACCGGCGATGTCGTGGTCGTCGATCGCCCCGTCGCCGATGTCGATCCGACAGCTCGGCCGTTTCGCGGTGAGCTTCACTGCTTATTCCGCAGTGCCCACCGAGTGGCACAGGAGGTTCTATCAGGCGGTCACGGCTGCGTTCGTTGTCGGATCTTCGACGATGTCGGACATGAGACACAGCGCCATCAGGGTGATCGCATTGTTATGAAATGATTTTCTCATTTGGCACGACACCTGCAGCGCAGTCCGCAAAACGCGCTGCGGCACGGAAGAGGAGAATCATCCCATGATCATGCGCGCCGAATATGCGGGCGCAGCCGCGAAGCAAACTGGGCACGAGCGCTCCGCCATATCAAGCAATTCGAGCAAGATTTTTCGTAATTCAGTCCACATTTCTGAAGAGCAAGGAGAGAATATCATGGCGAGAAACCAAATGCGCGCCGCGCGGGGAGTAACAGCGGCTGTTGTCCTCATCGTGATGGGACAGCAGGCCGTCGCGGCGGACCTTGCGCAAGCGGCGAGCGTCCCGCTGGCAGGAGCCTCGGTCACGGAAGCGCCAAGCCCTTGGCAGATCCGCCTGCGTGCGTTGGGGGTCGTCACTGAGGATTCGGGCTACGTCAATGCAGTGCCCGGCTCCGATCTTTCTTATTCAAACACGGTGACGCCGGAACTCGATATCTCCTATTTCTTCGCGGACAACATCGCCGCCGAGCTTATACTCGGCACCACCTATGCCAACATCGAGGGCCAAGGAACGATCGGCGGACTGGGCAATATTGGTAAGGTTTGGCTGCTGCCACCCACGCTCACATTGCAGTATCATTTTACCGATTTCGGCGCATTCAAGCCCTATGTCGGTGCCGGCGTGAACTACACGATCTTTTATAACCAGGATGGCGGCAGTGCAGATGCTCTCCATATTAAGAACACGTTCGGCACCGCGCTGCAGGTCGGGTTCGACTACATGGTGGATCAGCACTGGGGCGTCAACTTCGACGTGAAGAAGCTTTTCCTCAAGCCAGACTTCGACGTCACGGTCGACGGCGCGAAGCAGACGGGTAAGGCTGCGCTCGATCCCTGGCTGATAGGCGCAGGTGTCACCTACCGGTTCTAACAACGAAAGGTGAAGGCGGCTGCTGATAGCCGATCTGAAAAGAAGGGCGCCTCGTGCGCCCTTTTTACGGTCGTCCCTGCACGGGCGACACTTGAAGAAGCCGTTGTCGACGGGCGGCCGCCCTCCTCCAGCGGACCAAGAAGGGTACCCTGGTCAATGCGGCCTCGACTAACGCCTGAAATGGACGTGCTTAGATGCGCTTCGGATCAGGATGGCTGTCGGGTATTGTTGATGGAATGCTAAAGTTGGGGTCTTTGCCCGGCATCATTCTCCCGGACGTCATGTCTGAGCTATGCGCCTGTGTTAGGCGAGCACGGAGCTCCTCGACGCCGACAAGATGTCTTGTTCAGCCATGCTGCGACAGCTGCTGTTCTTTTGCTGCGAGAGCGGTGGCTGGCGCCCCGGATGCATTCCTCGGCAGGCCAAGGCCTGCCTTTGCCCTGCCCCATGGCTTGACCCACGGCAAGTTGCCGCGCTCCAGGTCGGCAATGATGCGGTCGGTGATCTCCTGATAGAGGCTGGCACCCGGTCGCCCGCCCTTGCCTGCGCCAGCCTCTGTGCGGGCATCCGCTTCTTTGGCGGCGTCCCGCGGCTAATCGTTCCCGACAATCTGAAGTCTGGCGTGAATCGGTCGAGCTTCTACGACCCCGAGATCAACCGCAGCTTCGGCATGATGGCTTCGCACTACGGTGTCGGCGTTCTGCCGGCGCGACCGAAGCGACCGAAGGATAAAGCCAATGTCGAATGTGGCGTCCGTTTCGCGCAGAGCTGCATTCTCGGCCGGCTGCGTAACCAGACTTTCTTTTCCCTGGACGAAGCCAATGCCGCTATCCGGGAGGCTGTCGAGCGGATCAACACCCACGTCATGCGCCGACTGGACCAGTGCCGTCGCGACCTGTTCGAGGCGATGGAACGTCCAGCGCTCGCCGTGCTGCCGGCCGAGGAATACGAATTCGCCGAATGGCGGCTGGCGCGTGTATCGACAGACTATCATGTCGAGTTCGAGCGCTATTTCTACTCCGTGCCGCACAGCCTCATCCGAGAGCAGGTGGATGTCCGGGCGACGAGCCGAACGATCGAGATCTTCTTCAAGGGTAAACGCGTCGCGGCCCATCAGCGCCGCTATGGTGGGGCCCGTTTTGGAACCGACCCGGACCACATGCCCAGTTCGCACCGCCGCTACGCGGAATGGTCGCCGGAGCGCTTCCGGCGCTGGGCTCGTTCGATCGGTCCACAGACCGAGGGGCTCGTCATCGCCATCCTTGCCAGCCGGCCGCACCCGGAACAGGGGTTCAGAACATGCCTCGGCGTTCTCAAGCTCTACCAGGCGATCGACACGGCGCAGGCCGAAGCCGTTTCGACCCGTGCTCTCGAGATCGGCGGCCTGAACTGCAAAAGCATCAGCGCCCTCATCAAATCCCACAAAGCCTCAAGGCACACCGCCGAATCTGCCGCCGTCGGCGAGCACGCCAATCTTCGCGGCCCAGGCTACTTTCATTAAGGAGATAATCAACAAATGCTGACCAATCCCACCATCGACATGCTGCGCGAACTCGGCCTTTCCGGCATGGCAAACGCGTTCCAGGAACTGGAGACGCAGCCGGAGGCACGAGCCCTCCAGCATGGCGAATGGCTCGCCCTCCTGCTCGAACGGGAGGCGACGACGCGCCGTCAGAAGCGCTTCGAGCGCCAGAGCGCGAGCCGCCAGACTCCGTGACGACGCCCAGATCGAGAACGCCGATTTCCGGGCAACCCGCGGTCTCGATCGCAATCTGTTCATGAGGCTGGCGACATGCGACTGGATCAGACAGCGCCATAGCCTGCTCCTGATCGGACCAGCTGGCGTCGGGAAAAGCTGGCTGGCCTGCGCGCTCGGCCACAAGGCATGTCGCGAGGAGCTCTCGGTCGCGTACCACCGTGTGCCGCGCCTCTTCGCCTCGCTCGCCCTTGCCCGCGGAGACGGCCGTTACGCGAAGCTGCTCAAGAGCCTGGCCAAAACGGACTTGCTTATTTTAGACGATTGGGGGCCGGAGAAGCTCAACGACGAACAACGCCGCGATCTCCTGGAAATCGTCGAGGATCGCTACGAGAAGCGTTCCACCATCCTCACAAGTCAAATTCCCGTGGATCACTGGTATGACATGATCGGCAATCCGACCATCGCCGATGCCGTTCTCGACCGCCTTGTTCATAATGCCTATCGCATCGAACTTTCCGGCGAAAGCATGCGCAAACACAAGGTCCTGCCAGTCCCAGACGCAACTCCCGCTTGACCGAAAACGAGTTCGTCGACAAATATCGAAAAAGACCCAGAGCGCTCTAAGCCGTCCGGCTTCGCCTTGGAATCGCGTCCGGTATTCTATCGTAAGCGTCACGAGCACCGCACGACTGTCCTTGCTTGACAGAGGCAGGATTCAGATGCGGGCCGCTTTGACCCGCTTGGGCATGAAGTACGAG
>NZ_JAMYSE010000173.1:0-4546 GCF_040321795.1 Mesorhizobium sp. M0244
GATCGCAATCATTGGCGACGAACGGGCCTTCGCCGGAACGCCGCAGCGCCTGTTCGACCACCGGATGGCGTCCGCCCGAAATCTCGAAGGCAAGGCTCGCATCGACCAGGGGCCGGCACCAGGCCTCGCTTTCGGAAAGCAGGGCCAGTGCGGCCGAAACGTCGAGCACGGCGAGCGCTTCGGCGCCGGCGCGGATCCTGTCGGCCTGGCCGACGACTTCCGCCGTCAGCGCCTCGAAAGCGGCAAGCTCGATCGCCAGCGCCCGGTCGGCGGCATTGGCGATCTTCGATTCCAGTTCGGCGAGTTCCGTGGTGGTGAAGCGCATGGCGTTGGCCATGGTCTGGCGATGGATGAAGCGCGCCTTGGCGCCGTCGCTGCCGGTCATGATTGCATGATGATTGGCGGTGACCTCGATATAGTAGCCGAGCACATTGTTGTGCCTGATCTTCAGCGAGCGGATGCCGGTCTCGTCGATCAGCGAACGCTCCAGCCCGGCGATCACTTTTCGCGACTCGTCGCGCAGTGCCCGCATCTCGTCGAGTTCGGCGTGGTAGCCGCCCCGGACAAAGCCGCCGTCGCGCTTGAGCAAAGGCAGCTCGTCGCTGAGCGCCTGCGTCAGATGCGCCGCCAGCGCGCTGGGCAGTGCCTTGATCGCCGCCAGCGCCGCTGCCAGTTCTACGGGCAAGGCAGTTTGCCCGAACAGTTCGGCGATGGCGCAGGCTGCCTCGAAACCGGCGCGCAGTGCGCCGAGATCGCGCGGGCCGCCGCGGTTGAGCGCCAGCCTGGACAGCGCGCGCGGCATATCGGCAACGCTTTTCAGGCTCCCCCGCACCGCCTGGCAGAGGTGCGTCTCCGAGCGGAAGAACGACACCGAGTCCAGCCTTGCACCGATCGCCGCCGGGTCGGTCAGCGGCGCCATCAGCCGGTCGGCAAGCAGCCTTGCGCCGCCGCCGGTCACCGTGCGGTCGATCGCCTTGAACAGGGACCCGTCGCGGCTGCCGGACAGCGTGCGCAGCAGCTCCAGATTGGCGCGCGTCGCTGGGTCGATGAACAGGGTCGAGCCCTGCTCCTCGCGCTCGGGCCGCGACAGCGGCGGCCGCTCGGCCTTCTGCGTCTTCTCGACATAGGCGATGACGCCTGAGATCGCCGACAGCTCGGCGCGCGAAAACGTGCCGAAACTGTCCGGCGTCGCCACCTCGAAGAAGCGGGCGATGCGGCTGGCAGCGGAAGCCGAATCGAACAGCGACGGCGGCTGCGGGCTGGCGACGCGGCCGAGCACGTCGAACACCGGTTTCAGCTCCGGGTCGTGGAACACCGGCTCGGCGACGATCAGCTCGCGCGGGTCGACCCGGAAGACATCGGCGAGCAGCCGGTCGGCGGTGGTTTCGGCGACGCGGAAGACACCGGTCGAGATCTCGATCCAGGCCAAGGCAAAAGCGTGATCTGCCCCACCTTTCACCCGTCCCAGCGCCATCAGAAAACTCGATTCCGACGGCGCCAGCAATTTGTCCTCGGTGATGGTGCCGGGCGTCACCAGCCGGACCACGTCGCGGCGCACCACCGATTTGCCGCCGCGCTTCCTGGCCTCGGCCGGATCCTCGATCTGCTCGCAGACGGCGACGCGGAACCCCTGGCCGATCAGCTTCTGCAGATAATCGTCGGCCGCGTGCACCGGCACGCCGCACATCGGGATGTCGAGCCCCTGGTGCTTGCCGCGCTTGGTCAGCACGATGCCGAGCGCCCGGCTTGCCTTCTCGGCATCGTCGAAGAACAGCTCGTAGAAATCGCCCATGCGGTAGAACAGCAGCGAATCCGGGTTCGCCGCCTTGATCTCGATATACTGCTCCATCATCGGCGTCGCCGGCGCGAAGGCCGGCGTGGCGTTGTCGCTTCGAATGGGCGTCTCGTCGTTCAAGAAGCTGCTTCCAAAATTTTCCAAGCCATGCTTGGCGGTTTACAGCGGCGAAGTGTAGCCTTAATCCCGAACCTTCCACAAAAGAAAGCATGTGCACCCATCTCAAGCGGTGCCGTACGGGCGAGGAAACCGAAAGTATCATGGCCAAGAAAACCGAAAGCAACGGGCCCTCCGTCAGCGCCCAGGAGGCGTTGGAATTCCACGCCATGGGCCGTCCCGGCAAGCTGGAGATCGTCGCCACGAAACCGATGGCGACGCAGCGCGACCTCAGCCTCGCCTATTCGCCGGGCGTCGCCGTGCCGGTTCTCGCCATCGCCGAGGACCCGAGCCGCGCCTTCGACTACACGGTTCGCGGTAACATGGTCGCCGTCATCTCCAACGGCACCGCCATCCTCGGTCTCGGCAATCTCGGCGCGCTAGCCTCGAAGCCGGTGATGGAAGGTAAGGCGGTGCTGTTCAAACGCTTCGCCGATGTCGATTCCATCGACCTCGAGGTCGACACCGAGGATGCCGACGAATTCATCAACTGCGTGCGTTTCCTCGGGCCCTCCTTCGGCGGCATCAACCTTGAGGATATCAAGGCGCCGGAATGCTTCATCATCGAGCAGCGGCTGCGCGAGCTGATGGACATCCCGGTCTTCCATGACGACCAGCACGGTACCGCCATCATTTCGGCCGCCGGCCTGATCAACGCGCTGGAAATCACCGGCCGCGACATGAAGACCACCAAAATGGTCTGCAACGGCGCCGGTGCTGCCGGCATCGCCTGCATCGAATTGATGAAGGCGATGGGCTTTGCGCCCGACAATATCATCCTCTGCGACACCAAGGGCGTCGTCTTCCAGGGCCGCACCGAAGGCATGAACCAGTGGAAATCGGCGCACGCGGTCAAGACCGAGGCGCGCTCGCTGGCCGAGGCGCTGGACGGCGCCGACGTCTTCCTCGGCCTCTCGGCCAAGGGCACGCTGACCACCAAGATGGTGCAGTCGATGGCCAAGAACCCGATCATCTTCGCCATGGCCAATCCCGACCCCGAGATCACGCCGGAGGAGGTCGCCGAGATCCGCACCGACGCCATCATGGCGACGGGGCGGTCCGACTATCCGAACCAGGTCAACAACGTGCTTGGCTTCCCCTATATCTTCCGCGGCGCGCTGGATGTGCGGGCGACCACCATCAACGACGACATGAAGATCGCCGCGGCCAAAGCGCTCGCCGAACTGGCGCGCCAGGACGTGCCCGACGACGTCGCCGCCGCCTATCAGGGCATGCGGCCGAAATTCGGCCCAAACTACATCATCCCGGTGCCGTTCGATCCGCGCCTGATCTCGGCCATTCCGATCGCGGTCGCCAAAGCGGCGATGGACTCCGGCGTCGCGCGCAAGCCGATCCTCGATCTCGACCGCTACGCGCAGGAGCTTTCCGCCCGCCGCGACCCGATCGCCTCGACGCTGCAGCGCATCTATGACCGCGTCCGCCGCCAGCCCAAGCGCATCGTCTTTGCCGAGGGCGAGGAGGAGCAGGTGATGCGCGCCGCCGTCTCCTATGTGAGCCAGCGGCTGGGCACCGCCATCCTGCTCGGCCGCGACGACGTCATCAAGGAGAACGCCAGGCATGCCGGCATCGAGCTTGGCAAGCAGGGCATCGAGATCATCAATGCGCGGCTGTCGCGCCGCAACGGCGTCTACACCGACTATCTCTACGAGCGCATGCAGCGCAAGGGGTTCCTGTTCCGTGACTGCCAGCGGCTGATCAACAACGACCGCAATCATTTCGCCGCCTGCATGGTGGCGCTGGGCGATGCCGACGGCATCGTCACCGGCGTCACCCGCAACTATTCGACGGCGCTCGACGATATCCGCCGCGTCATCGACGCAAGGCCCGGCCATTGCGTCATCGGTGTGTCGATCGTGCTGGCGCGCGGCCGAACCGTGCTTGTCGCCGACACCGCCGTGCACGACATGCCGAATGCCGTCGAGATCGCCGACATCGCAGAGGAGGCCGCCGGCTTTGCCCGCCGCATGGGCTACGAGCCGAGGCTTGCCATGCTCGCCTATTCGACCTTTGGCCATCCGCAGGGCGAGCGCTCCGAGCGCGTCCAGGAGGCGGTGCGCATCCTCGACAAGCGGCGCGTCGATTTCGAGTATGACGGCGAAATGGCCGCCGACGTGGCGCTCAACGCCCGTGCCATGGCGCAATATCCGTTCATCCGCCTCACCGGTCCGGCCAACGTGCTGATCATGCCGGCCTTCCACTCGGCCTCGATCTCGACCAAGATGCTGCAGGAGCTCGGCGGCTCGACCGTCATCGGCCCGCTGCTGGTCGGCTTGAACAAGCCGGTTCAGATCGTCTCGCTGAATGCCAAGGACAGCGACATCGTCAACATGGCGGCGATCGCGGCGTATAGCGCGGGGGCTTGAGGAGCGAGCTTACCCTCCTCTCGGTGGGGAGGGTCATGCGAAGGCGACGCCCATCGAGGGGCACGGCTATCACATAAGGGGGTCCCCCTCATCCGGCCGCTTCGCGGCCACCTTCTCCCCGCTGGGGAGAAGAGGCTGGCATCAACGCTGGCGACCTCCTCTCCCCTCGGGGAGAGGTCGGATTGCCCCGAATTGCCCTTCGCAATTCGGT
>NZ_JAMYSE010000174.1:0-4117 GCF_040321795.1 Mesorhizobium sp. M0244
CTGGTGCCGATAGTGGCGCTAGATCACGATGGCCCGGCCTGGTATGCCATCGCCGATCGCGGCGCGCCCGGACTGACGGTCATCGACGACTGGTCGAGCTTCGGCCAGAAGACGACACTGTCCGGCACCGTTCTGCTCGACAATGTGAAGGTTCCGAAGACGCATCTCGTCCCGGGCTACAAGGGCTATGACCGGCCGACGGCCGACGGCGCCATCTTCCAGATAATCCAGGCCGCGGTCGATCTCGGCATCGCCAAGGCGGCGATCGACGAAACCGTCAACTTCGTGCGCACCAAGTCGCGCGCGTGGATCGACAGCGGCGTCGATCATGCCTGGCAGGATCCCTATACGATCCAGGCCGTCGGTGACCTCCGCCTGCGGGCCAATGCGGCGGAGGCGGTTCTGGATAAGGCCGGGCTTGCAGTCGATCGCGCCGTGGCCCGCCCCAACGAGAAGAGTGTCGCGGAAGCACAGATCGCGGTGGCGGAATCCAAGATCCTCACCACCGAGATCGCCATCAATGCCACCAACAAGCTATTCGAACTCGCAGGAACCCGCTCGACGCTTGCCGAGTACAACCTCGACCGTCACTGGCGCAACGCCCGCACCCACACGCTGCACGATCCGGTGCGCTGGAAATACGCGATCCTCGGCAACTATTACCTGAACGACGTCAATCCGCCGTTCCACGCCTGGAGCTGAGCGAGAACGCCGTAAAGTCACAAAGGACTATTCATGAGCACTGCCATCCCCGACAGGATCAAGGTCCTGTGGTTTCTTCCGACGCATGGCGACAGCCGCTATCTCGGCACCTCCGAGGGGGGCAGGGCGGTCGACCTGCCCTATCTGACCCAGGTCGCCAAGGCCGCCGACGCCATCGGCTACTACGGCGCGCTGCTGCCGACCGGCCGAAGTTGCGAGGACAGCTGGGTCGTGGCGTCGGCGCTGGCGCCGTTGACGCAGCGGCTCCGCTTCCTCGTTGCAGTGCGGCCGGGCCTGCAATCGCCGACGCTCGCCGCGCGGATGACCTCGACGCTCGATCGCATTTCCGGGGGGCGCCTGCTCATCAATGTCGTCACCGGTGGCGACCCAGTCGAGAACAAGGGCGACGGCATCTTCCTCAGCCATGACGAGCGCTATGAGGTGACGCGGGAATTCCTCAACATCTACAAGGCGGTGCTCAGCGGCGAGACCGTTGCCTTCGAAGGCAAGCACTTCCGCATCGAGGACGGAAGGCTGCTGTTCCCGCCTGTGCAGACGCCGCATCCGCCGCTCTATTTCGGTGGTTCGTCGGAGGCGGCGAATGCGGTCGCCGCCGAGCAGATCGACAAATATCTGACCTGGGGCGAACCACCCGCACATGTCGCCGCCAAGCTCGATCATGTGCGCGGCCTTGCCGAGAAAGCCGGACGCCAGGTGAGCTTCGGCATCCGGCTGCATGTCATCGTCCGTGAAACCAATGACGAAGCCTGGGCCGATGCCGATCGGCTGATCAGCCGTCTGGACGACAAGACGATCGCCGAGGCGCAGAAGGTGTTCGCGCGCATGGACTCGGTTGGCCAGTCGCGTATGAGCCGGTTGCATGGCGGCCGCCGTGACAAGCTGGAAATCAGCCCGAACCTGTGGGCTGGCGTCGGCCTGGTGCGCGGCGGTGCGGGCACCGCACTGGTCGGCGATGCGGTTACGGTGGCGGAACGGATCGATGAATACCGGCGCATAGGCGTCGATACATTCATCCTGTCCGGTTACCCGCATCTGGAGGAAGCCTATCGCTTCGGCGAACTTGTGCTGCCGCAGTTGCCACTCGATCACGAGATCTCAACGCGGCCGACGGCCGTCAACATGGGCCCCTTCGGCGAAACCGTGGCCGGCGACCATCGCCCGTCGGCGCTGCGCGCGAGCCAGTCTTGAGCGCCAGCGGACCAATCATAGCGATTGTCGGCGGCGGCTTTTCAGGTGCGGCGACTGCGTTTCATTTAGCGCGACTGCTCCCGGCCGGTGCATCCGATATCGTGGTCGTCGAGCCCCGCGAGGGGCTCGGCTATGGTCTGGCCTATTCCACGGCCGATCCGGCGCATCGTATCAATGTGCCGGCGTCGAGAATGACGCTGATCTCCGGCCAGGACAGCCACTTTGCCGACTGGCTGGAGCAGACCAGAGCCATTGTAGACGATGCCGAGGCTATTGCCGCCTACGGAGCACTCTACCCGCAGCGTCGCGTTTTCGGGCGCTATGTGGAATCTCATCTCCGGCCCTTCCTTCTCAGCAAAACGATCCGCCATGTCAGGTCCGCCGTCGCATCGGTCGAGCGCACCGGCGAGGGCTACTGTCTGATCCTCGCTGATGGCGGGACGCTCGCTGCCGACGCCGTGGTGATTGCGACGACGCATCCGCCGCCGGCCTTGCCGATGCCCCTGAAGTCCGTGGCTGGCACAGCCGGGCTGCTGGCCAATCCCTATGATCTCGAGAGGCTGGAAGCGATCGGCCGCGACGACCGTGTCCTGGTCGTTGGCACCGGACTGACGTCGGCGGACGTGATTGCAATGCTCGACCGCAGGGGGCATCGCGGCCACATCGTCGCGCTGTCACGCCACGGCTATCGCTCGCGCAGCCAAGCCGCGATGCTGGCCGATCCAATTGGTGATTTCACGACCCTTCCTTCACGCAGCGCAACGGCACTGTTCAGGCGCATCCGGGCAACGATCCTTGATGCCAAGCGTCGGGGCGAAGACTGGCATCCGGTGCTCGATGCCGTTCGATGTCAGGGACAAGCCATCTGGCAGGCTTTGCCGCTAGCCGAGCAGCGACGTGTGGCGCGCAATCTTCGTGCGCTCTGGGACGTGCATTGCTTCCGCCTCGCGCCGCAGGTTGCGGACGTGCTCGATCGACGCGTTGCCGAGGGCAAGCTCGCCTATCGCGCGGCATCGATTGCCGACGCCGAGGTGGTCGACGGGCGCATTCGCATTGCGCAGCGGCTGCGTGGCGAACGCAGCTTCGTTGTCGAGGCTTTCGATAGGGTGATCGTGACGACAGGTCCGGCACATGCCGATCTCTTCAGGACCAACACGGCGATTGCCGAGCTCGGACAGTTGGGCTTGGTCCGGCTTGACCCGATTGGTCTCGGCTTGGAGACCGATCCGCAAGGCCGTGCAGTCGGTGCATCCGGGCGCCCGACCGACAATATCTTCGTCAGCGGACCGCTGGCGCGCGGCAGCGTCGGCGAATTGATGGGAATTCCCGAAGTCACCGCGCATGCCGAGCGCATCGCCGCCGAAATCTACCAATGGCTTGGATATCAAACGGCGTTGCGCCGCAAGGCGTCGTGAATCTGCAAACGATGAGGCTATCGAGATGACACTGACGGAACGCATCCCCCTGGTTGAATCCCGGATTCCCTTGAAATTTGCGATGCGACATCTGGCCGGAGCCGTTTCCGTCATCACCGCGGGTGTGGGCGATGAACGGACTGGCGCAACCGTTACCACCGCCCATTCCTTGTCAGTCGAACCTGAGGTGATGGTCGTCAGCATCAATCTGGGCTCGTCGACCTGGGCAGCCATTAACCGGCACCGGCACTTCTGCGTGAACGTGCTGCGTGCCGACCAGAGTGCAATCGCCGACCGCTTCGCCGGTCGAGGTGGTTTGAAGGGCTCCGCACGTTATGACGGAGCTCGCTGGTCTGCTCTTGCGACCGGCGCACTGGCACTTGAAGGCGCGCTTGTCGCGGTCGATTGCACGGTTGAGGATACTATCATTCGCCACAGCCATGCATTGATCCTCGGCAGTGTCCGCCATGTGATGAGCGGAGAGCCCGGTCCTGCGCTGATCTATCATCACGGCGCCTACGGATCGCCGTAGTGCTGCGATAGCGCGCGCCCCAAACAAAGCACTCGTAGTCTTACGCGCTTAGAGTTGTTTTGCTTCCGACTGCGCGAGGGCTCGGGCGGAGCATCATTCGGAGTCATCACCACAGGGTTCGCCACCGAATACGAGAACATACGAAGGAAACGGTTTGGCGAACCACCCACTCTCATGATTGCTGACAATGGCCTTTGACATAAGCTGCAGCCCGCCGATCCGATCGGCGGTCGAGGCACTTGTACGGCGGATATGAGGT
>NZ_JAMYSE010000175.1:0-3870 GCF_040321795.1 Mesorhizobium sp. M0244
CACCTCATATCCGCCGTACAAGTGCCTCGACCGCCGATCGGATCGGCGGGCTGCAGCTTATGTCAAAGGCCATTGTCAGCAATCATGAGAGTGGGTATAAGGGATGCAGACGACCTTGACCGCGTCGTAGCCTGCTTGCGTCACGATGCGTCCGCGTTCCACGATCGCGTCCGCGGATCCGGTCTCATAGACCGCTTTCATGTCTCCGAGGCCAAGATGCGTGTAGGTGCGCAGATAGTCGCGGACCTGGCCGCCCAGAAGGCGCCAGACGGGGACGCCCAATGATTTGCCCAGGATGTCCCAGAGCGCGATCTCAATGCCGCTGACGGCAGACATTCCCTCGACGCCAAGACGCCAAAATCCGTGGCGCGTAAGTATCTGGTAGCACTGCTCCACGTTGCGCGGATCTTGCCCGATGAGCAGTGCCTCAAGGTCCTGAAGCGCTCCAACGACGGCTCGGGTCTTCCATTCCAGTGTTGCCTCACCCCAGCCAAACAGTCCGGGCTCGTCGGTTTCGACCCGAACGAAGACCCAGTTGCGCATTTCCGCATTGCAGACGCGCGCCTTGATGGCCGTGATTTTCATTGGTCCTCCCGACCTGCCGTCTTTTTTCACGGCAATATGTATGATTTATTATGGATAATATGGACGAGTCAAGCGCAACGTCAATGTGGACAGCAGCGTCAGGAAAACTGGCCCTTGGGAGTGTCGCGCCGATGCCACCGGCTAACGCGGTGCGACGCGCAGCCCGGCGGCATCGAAGAGATGCATGCGCTCCGGCGGCAGAGCGAGGCTGATCGGCGGGCCTTGCGTTTCAACGCCCTGCTGCTTGAGAACGGCGATCAGCTTGCTGTCGCCAGCGATGGTGGCGTGGACAACGGTTTCCGGTCCCAACGCCTCGGCAAGCGTTACCCGCGCTTCCACCGATCCCTTGCTGCCGTCGGAAAGTTCGATGTCGTGTGGCCGGATGCCAAGCGTCGCGTCGTCTCCCGGTTTCAGCGCGACCCCGTCAGCCGCGACCGAGGCCGACAGCCCGCCCGGACCTTCGACATGCACTTCGGCGGCGTTTACCGAACGCACCTTCACCGGCAGCAGGTTCATCCGCGGCGCGCCGATGAAGCCGGCGACGAACAGGTTGGCCGGCGCGTTGTAGAGATCGAGCGGCCGGCCGACCTGCTCGATCCGCCCCGAGCGCATTACCACGATGCGGTCCGCCAGCGTCATCGCTTCGATCTGGTCATGGGTGACGTAGATCATCGTGGTTGCCAGCCGCTTGTGCAGGGCCGCCAGTTCAGCGCGCATGCTGATTCGCAGTTCGGCATCGAGGTTGGACAGCGGTTCATCGAGTAGAAAGGCGGTCGGATTGCGCACCACCGCACGGCCGATCGCCACGCGCTGCTTCTGGCCGCCCGACAATTGACCGGGCCGGCGGTCGAGATAGGGAGCAATTTCCAGCATGCGCGTCGCCTCCGTGATCCGCGCGTCGATCTCGGCTTTCGGCATACGGATGTTTTCGAGCCCGAAGGCGAGGTTCTGGCGCACACTCATGTGCGGGTAGAGCGCATAAGACTGGAACACCATCGCCAGACCGCGCTGCGCGGCCGAAACATTGGTGACGTCGACCCCGTCGATCTCGATCTTGCCATCGGTCGGCCGATCGAGCCCGGCAATCAACCGCAGCAGCGTGGACTTGCCGCAACCCGACGGGCCGACGAGGACCAACATCTCGCCGTCGCCGACGTCGAGATTGATGCCGTGCAAGATCTTCATCTTGCCGAAAGCGCGATCGATGTTGGTCAGCGTTATCCGTCCCATGGCGTCCTCACTTCAGCCCGGTGCCGGCAATGCCGGAAGTGATGTAACGCTGCAGGAAGACGAAGACGAGGACGACGGGAATCATCGTCACCACGGTCATCGCCAGGATGTAGTGCCACTGCACGTTGAGCTGGCCGGCATAGGTATTGAGGCCGACCTGGAGTGTGTAGAGCTCCTTGCGCGACAGCACCACCAGCGGCCACAGAAAGTCGTTCCAGCGCCAGACGACCGAGAAGATCGCCAGCACCGCGAGCGCCGGTGCTGCAAGCGGCAACACGATGCGCCAGTAGATCTGCCATTCGGAAGCGTTGTCCATGCGCGCCGCATCGAGCAGCTCATCCGGAATGGTCAGCATGTATTGGCGCAGCAGGAAGACGCCGGTCGGCGTCGCTACGGTCGGCAAGATCACGCCCCAGAGCGAATCGAGCAGCCCGACGGCGCCCACCACCGAATAGAGCGGCACCAGGATTACCGACAGCGGCACCATCAGCGTACCGACGATCACAAGCATCGTCAGATCGCGGCCGCGGAACTTGTATTTCGACAAAGCGAAGGCGGCCATCGAATTGGTGAGCAGCGTGATCAGCGTCGCCATAGCGGTTACAAAAACCGAATTGCGCAGACAGCGCAGGAAGTCGAAATGGACGAAGGGCCCGGTGTAGTTCTCCGTCGCGAAGCCGATTTCGCGCACCGGCTGCCGGTCGGCGATGTTGACCTTCACGATATCGTTCGGCGCCTGTGGGTCCACCATCTGCGCCACGATGCCGATGCGGCGCACCTCGGCCAGCACCTTGGTCGAACCATCCGGCAGCTTCACTCTGTAGAGGGTCAGCGGCTTGTCGTAGCCTTCGACCCTCGCCTGGTGGCTGACATAAGGCATTATGGTCGGCGGGAACTCGGCGAGCTGTGCCGGTGTCTTGAACGACGAACCCACCAGCCAGACGGCCGGACCGAACATGATGACAACGCCGCCGAGCAGCCACAACCAGCTCACGATATCCGTCCAGTGCCAGCCGCGACCGCCGCGCCGGCGGGTCAGGAATGTCATGACCCCGCTCATTCGCGCGCCTCTTTCCGCTCACCCCGGCGTCCGACCTGCAGCTGAAGCAAGGTGAGCACGACCAGCACCAACCCCATCAGGATCGAAGCCGCCGAAGCCAGCCCCGGATTGCGCAGCAGGGAGGCGAAGCCGATCTCATAGATGTACTGCGTGATATAGAGGGTCGAGGTTCCTGGCCCTCCACCCGTCAGCACATAGACTTCGTCGAAGATCTGCACGGCGCGGATCAGCGCCAGCACGATGACGACAAGCAGGTTCGGCATCAGCAGCGGCAGCGTGATGCGCCAGAACACCCGCGCCGGCTTCGTGCCGTCCATCTCGGCCGCCTCGTAAAGGTCGCGCGGGATCGCCTGCAATCCGGCAAGCAGGATGAGCGTATAGAAGCCCATATGTGCCCAGACCGAAACCCCGACGGCGGCGGTGAAAGCCCAGAAACGGTCGGTCAGCCAGTTGTGCGGCTCGCCGCCCAGATCATGGACGATCAGGTTCAGCAGGCCCTGGCGTTGCAGGATCCAGCGCCAGATCAGGCCGGTGACGACGGGCGACAGCAGCACCGGAAAGAAGAACACCGCGCGCCAGAAACTGCGCCCCACGATCTCGCGGTTGAGGATCAGCGCGGTCGCCATCGACACGACCGTCATCAGCGCCACCTGCACGACGACGAACACGCCCGTATTGTGCACGGCCTTCCAGAAGAGATCCTCGTGGCAAGTGGCAGTATCCAGGTAGCTGCCGCAATCGAGCAGGCGCCGATATTGCTCCAGCCCCACATAGGTTCGGTCCTGCAGGAAGTAGGCCGTTCCTGACGTGGCCGAATAGAAGAAGTTGATGACCAGCGGCACCAGCACGAAAATGCCGAAGATCGCCATGTTTGGGGCGAGGAAGAAGGCGGCCATGCCGCCGGTGCCCGTCGCGCGCTGCCAGAACTTGAGCGGCACGTTGACGATCGACGCCAGCCAGACGACCGGCGCCCCCCGCGCCGGGCCCGGGCCGGG
>NZ_JAMYSE010000176.1:0-3859 GCF_040321795.1 Mesorhizobium sp. M0244
CTGGTTCGGCTGAATTGGCGTCAGCACCAGGTCGGAGTTGCGGATGATCGTATCGCGGATGACGCTGTCGACGCCCGGTGAGTCCATCAGGATTACGTCGTAGACGCCGTCTTGTTCGGCAAGCATCGTGCGGAGGTGCATCAATGGCCAGGACCTCTAAGCCCTCAATCTCTTGCATCACCTTTCCAGCGATACCTTGCAAATCGCCGTACATGCCGACGGTCGACTCGATTACGCCTTGTTGGATGATGCTGAGCTCTATTGGATCATGCAAAACGGCATAAAAATGACCGGGATGCCTGCGTTTGGTTCAACGCACAACCAGGAAGAGCTATGGGCGATGGTGGCCTTTACCCGACGTCTTCCAGAGATGTCGCAATCGGAATACGAGAAAATCACCGAAGCCTCTGAAGGGCATCATCAGGCTGGAGGTGAAGACCGTGCACCGGCTGCGTTTCGCAAGTGAGTCGTACAGGGACTGCGGAAGGGCGGTCGTGATCGCTGTCCGGTCGTGGCGACAAAGGGCCGCCTGATCCTCGGCTGTAGATCGTGTTCGCGCATCAGGCGACGAATCTTCCCTGCCGCGCAGGGCGGTGACGCTTGATAGCCAGGTTCGAATTTGTCGCGGAGGGCGCTGCTGGGATCACCGGTCCTAACTTGGTAAGACGTGGGTAGGTTGGATTGTCCGGTTCAATTGGTCATGACTGCCACGCAACGTCCGCTTCCGCGACCACGATCTGACGGAACTTCTTCCGCGATGGCAGCCTTCTTTTCAGGTTGCGACAGACGCAGGACATCTTCGAGACAGAGCGCGCCGCCATCTCCGCTGCTGCCGTCCCGCGCCGCGAATTCACGCGGGCCAACTCGAGGACTACCTGAGGACAACCGGGGCGACGCGTTGGTGTATATGACGCTCGGCATGGTGAAGTGGGTGGAGCTTGGTGTCCGCACGCCCTGTATGCAAGGTCACGGGCAGGTTCTGACCCTATTCCCGACCTTGACAGCCAAGCGCAATATGCGCCAGTTGCGTCTTCGGTCGTTGCAAGCCTTGACACGATATGAATCAGCATTGTTGGGCGGCAGCCTGAGGATTGAAACCGATATTCGCCTCGCTGGAATGTCTAACGCGACTCCGTCATGATCTTCCGGCCCTGTCGAGCGACGCTGCCAAAGCCGGTGACGCCAACGCATGTGATGAGGGCAGGCTAGATCAGTGCAGCAGATCCGCCCGGCGACTTTTCTTTTTGCGGCCCGAGCCCTGCGCGACATGGGCGACGGCTTTGTGGCCGTTCTGTTGCCGGTCTATCTCCTCGCATTAGGCTTCGCGCCTCTGCAGGTCGGCATCATAGCAACCGGATCGCTGCTCGGTTCAGCGCTCTTAACCATCGCCGTCGGACTCCTTGGTGCCCGACACGATCACCGCCAACTCCTGCTTGCCGCCGCCAGTCTGATGGTCGCCACGGGTGTGGCCTTTGCTGTGGTCCACGACTACGCGCTGCTTTTGGTGATCGCCTTCGCAGGCACCATCAACCCGTCGGCCGGCAGCGTCAGCGTATTCGTGCCCTTAGAGCATGCCGTGCTCACACGCGAAGTCACCGACGCCGCGCGGACCAAGATGTTCGCGCGCTACAGCCTTGTGGGTGCGCTCGCAGCCGCGGTTGGCGCGCTCGCTTCGGCGACACCTGATCTTCTGGCTCCAGCCGGCCTCGATCAACTCACCGGCATCAAGGCGATGTTCGTGCTTTATGCGTTGCTGGGCCTGCTCGGCGGTCTCCTTTACGCGCAGATCCCGCAGCGCCGTCCAACGTCGGACTCCGGCAGCACGTCCGCGCTTGGCCCCTCGCGGAATATCGTTTTCAAGCTTGCGGCCCTTTTTAGCCTTGATGCCTTTGCCGGCGGCTTCCTCGTCCAGTCGCTGCTTGCCCTGTGGCTTTTCGAAAAATTCGACCTGTCGCTTTCGGAAGCGGGCTTTTTCTTCTTCTGGTCCGGCGTGCTTTCGGCGTTCTCATTCCCCGTTGCCGCCTGGCTGTCGCGGCATATCGGACTCATCAACACGATGGTGTTCACACACATTCCGTCCAGCATCGCCCTGATGCTGGCGGCGCTTGCGCCGACGCTCCCTCTGGCGCTCGCCCTGCTGCTGATCCGTGCCGCGCTTTCGCAGATGGACGTCCCGACGCGCTCGTCTTACGTCATGGCCGTCGTCACGGAGGCAGAGCGGGCAGCCGCCGCGAGCTTCACATCGGTCCCGCGCAGTTTGGCTGCCGCAGCCAGTCCCGCCCTGGCGGGCGCTCTGATCGCTGCCTCGTTCCGGGCATGGCCCCTCCTGATCTGCGGCACACTCAAAATCATTTATGATCTGCTGCTGCTGATGCAGTTCCAGAACGTCAAGCCGCCAGAGGAACGCTGATATTTGGGTTGCTTGACCGGGAGGGGTCAATCGCGAAGGCAAATGTTGGAAAGGTCGTCGATCACTTCGGCTCTGACTCCGGACTTGTCGAATGCCTAATGTGACCCGACATCCTCGACGCGATGCCTGCAGACCATCACCCGCAGCGCAGCAGACAACGAAAGTCTCCGCTGGGCTCTGCCGATCAGGCAGGCCGTGCTTTGTAAAAGCGGCACCAACCATCGGGGCTGATTTCACCCGCGACAATCTCGGATGCATTCGGCTTCAGGAAATGGGTGCACCCGGCGCAGCGGCGACCTTTGTTTGGAACATCCTAATAAAGCGCCACAGGCTTTGGGGTTGTTTCGGCGCCGCGCGCCGCAGGCTGACCTGTCATGCAGGAAGCAAGCCCACCTGCACCGGCAAATCGCCGCGCCGGTCGTCGAACCTTAAGAAATTTCCGGCGAGACAGCGCTTGGCCCGGCTCACATTGTGCCGACCCGCAATTTATCTCACCACGATGTCTTTAATGATCTTTCCTCCCAATCGAACCCAAAGAAGCGCCGAGTGCTGATCAGATCGATTTGAGGTACTCGATCAGATCACTCTTTTCCTGATCGGTCAGATCAAGGCCGAGATGGCCGTCATAGTGCTCCTTCTGCGCAAGACGTCGATCGGTTCCACTCCTCCTGCCAGGGGTCGATCAAGTTTAAGGACCCGACGTCTCCTCCCGGCTCGAGGTCTATTTCAATAAAACCGTACGTCACCGTCCTGCTTCCTTGATCCCTTGCCTTCCCTTACAATCCCTTCCGGACACAGAGGAGTTCCGCCATGAGCGAAGACGCCGTCAACATGTCGATCCGCAAGTTCCTGAAGGAAGTCGGCGTCACCTCCCAGCGCAAGATCGAGGAGACGGTGCGCGAAGGGCAAATCGGCGGCAAGAAGCTGAAGGTCCGCATGACGCTGACGGCGGAAGGCACCGGCCTCAACCACGTGGTGGACGGCGAGATCGAACTTCCATAAGCCGGGCGAAGCGACCTAGCGAAACGTCCGACGCGGCCGAAGGCGGTCGAGACGGATCAGCGGTTGGAATGGCGTCTGGCCGGGTCGATGTAGTACCGCTCACCCCACGCTCTTGCGACTCTGAGGGAACGCGAAAGACCGACCCTAAGCGGAAGCTCGCTCGCTCCGGGTCAATTCACGGCCATGACCCCAAGCGGACGCTCATTCGCCCCGGCCGAATTCACGCCCATGACCCGTTGGTGACCTTCGTTCCTCGTGCCGCGAATGACCGCTTAGCGCCCGATCTCGGCCGTAGAGATCAGCTTCTCCGCGTCCTGAAAGCAGATGAGGTGGATGGCTCCCGCTCCCGGCATCTGAGTGCCACAGTGGGTTTGCTGTCAGGCAACCCGAGCAAAGGAGCCATCCGCCATGCAGATTACCACCGTGGGCCTTGATCTGGCCAAGCGC
>NZ_JAMYSE010000177.1:0-3729 GCF_040321795.1 Mesorhizobium sp. M0244
GGACGCTGACACGCCACTCCCCAGAAGGCCGGAGATATTTCTTGCCCTGTGTAACCGGTTGACGCCACCGTGACGGTGCTTTTGTCACCGCGATGGAACAGCGAGATGCCCTCCGAACGCGCGCATCGGGCATCACACCAGACGTTCGCGCTTAGAGGTGCTGAGGTTGGCAAGTGGCGCTATCGACTCCTTGCTGAAGGCGCCGCCGGAGTACCGAATCCTGCTGGAGGCGAAGGAATGACCCAAAGCGGACACCACTTTCGCGGCGCGCCTGAGACAGGTATCAATATCGCATGCTCGACATCGAAGCGGAAGCAGCAGCGTTGGCAGGACTTTTCGGCACGGGCCAATCGGCGCCCGTTGTTGACTGCTACTCATCCATCCCTCGACATGCCCACCGCATACCAGATTGCAGATGTCGTGCGGATGAAGCGGCTTAGCCGGGATCGCCCCTCGATCGGCCGCAAGATCGGCTTCACCAATCATCGCATGTGGGAAAGATACGCCGTGAAAGCGCCCATCTCGGGCTATATGTATGAAAGCACCGTTCAGCAAAATTGCTGAGAACGCTCAGGTCTCTCTCTCCGGTTTCCCCGAACCGAAGATCGAGCCTGAAATTGTATTTGGACTTGGGGGCCGCTCCTAGTCCGGGGATGAGTGAAGCGGAACTTCTCGCTGTATCGAGTGGGTCGCATTGGGCTTCGAAATGGTCTCATCAATCTATTCCAGATGGCATTTTGCGCCGGCGGACGTGGTCGCTGCTTACGGCGTCCATTTTGCGCTTCGCGTAGGTGAGAGGATCCCCACAAAACAAAGGCCTTCGACGACTGGGCGGCGTCGCTAGGGTCATTTCGACTGGACCTGTTTCAAAACGGAGAGCGCGTGGCCAGCGGCGGCGGTTCCGACGTCCTCGGGAGCCCCTTGAAGGCGCTGTGGCACCTCAACGGAGCTGTTACCGATCGCGCATTCGGCCCCCCTCGCGGCACACGACCTCGTGCTCATCGGTCTGTGGATGGTCTGGCGCGCTGAACCACCGGCCACAGGCACAAACATGAAGGGGAGGTCGTCGGTGTCATGGCCGGCCTGATCCCGTGCCCGCTGACGCTGTTCGTGATGGGCTTCGCCATGTCGCGAGGCGTTCCTGGCGCCGGCATCCTTTTCGCGATCAGCATGATGCTTGGCGTCGCGCTGACACTCTCGTCAGTCGCGGCGCTGTCGATCCTTTTTCGCGAGCGGCTGGTGCATTTCTCCGAGAGTCGGCCCTGCTTGTTCGACCTCATCTCGCGCGGCATAGAAGGTGTCGCCGGCCTCATCTGCGCCGGCGTCGCGGTCTGGCAGGTCGCGGCGCGCTGATCCAGGACTCGGACAGATTTCTGACTTGCGTCTGCTCATCCGGCCGACGCATGGGCTGGCGGAAGAGGTTCGCTAGAGCCTTTCACGTTTTGATGGAAGCGTAGCCGGCGTTTGCGAAGTAGTTGTTGCATTCGGTTGCCTCGATCGTTTCAACGAGGTGGCCGATGTGGCGCCAAGTGTCCTCGACGGTACGTTTCTGAGCTTGGCGCATCCAGTGTTTGATTTTGGCAAAGGCCTGCTCGATCGGATTGAGGTCTGGGGAGTAGGGCGGTAGGTACCAAAGCCTGGCGCCGGCGGCCTTGATCATCTGCCTGATGGCCGCCGACTTATGACTTCCCAGATTATCCATGACGACGATGTCGCCGGGTTTCAGCACGGTGATGAGCTGCTGCTCGACATAGGCGCGGAAGCATTGGCCGTTGATTGGCCCGTCGAAGACGCAAGGTGCCGCGAGCCTATCGCAGCGCAGCGCGCCGAGGAAGGTCAGCGTGCGCCAGTGGCCGTGCGGGGCCAAGCCGCGCAGCCGCTCGCCCTTCGGCCCCCAACCGCGCAGCGGAGCCTATCGCCTGCACGGGAAGCGCTGCGGGTCTGGCGAGCGCGATTGCGGTCACGGGTGGAGCCACGATGTCATCGATCGCGGGCGCTGTTCTAACGGAGGAGAACGCCCGATATGGGCTCCTACTCGTCATGCTGAGCTCTGCGACGATTGCAGCAGCTTTCAGTGCACGGCAATTGGAGCGCGCCTCATCGGACGCTTCGAGTTGACCGACTACACTAGCTTTTCGAAAGCCAGTATGCGTCGGTGACCAGCCAGGCGTTGTCAGCGTCATTTTCTGGTGGCCCTCGATGATATTGCCCGAGATCGGTGACCCTGCCTCGTGCCGCCTTGAGGGCGGCAGTCAAAGCTTTTTCTTCGTCACTGCGCCTGGCTCCACCGCAATGGTAGAAACCGCAAGGCACAAGTGATTTTGCGGGGAACGTATCGCCACACCTTTCCAGAACCATCATGAAGCCCCATTGGTCTTCACCCGTGAAAGGCAGCGCCATCCGACCCTCGCGGAGCAGCTGCCCCATGCCGAACTCGTCGCGGACGATTCCGGACATCTCCTCCCGGCGGAATGCGAAGCCGTAGTCGAACAGGAAGTCGTCGCCGTAGTCCGACACGTAGGGCATCGTCCACCCGCGCTTTGCCTTAGTCGCCACCAGCTTCTCCAGCGGCGCCCGCGACATCGCGATGAGCGTCACGTCGCGGTCGTTCACGTGCGTGACCATGCCGCCCAGCCCATCGCCGACCGAGGCGCAGCCCGGGCACGCCGTCTTCCAGTCCTCCGCGGACATCAGGTGATAGATGAGGACTGCGAGCGGCCATCGAACAGCTCCGGCAAGGACTTCGGCCCGTCGTCGGTGGCGAAGGCGTAGTGCTTCTCGACCGGAACCCAGGGCAACTCCCGCCGCTGCTTGGTGACGCGCTGTTCGTGCGCCGCCAGCTCCTGCTCGGCCGCCAGCAGTTCCTTGCGGGCGGCCTGCCACTCCTGCTCAGTGGCGACCTTCATCCGACCTCCCTATGTTCGACCTCGTGCTTGTTGAAACGCGCGGGAGCGGAAAACTCATCGGCACCTAGAAGTCGACGGCCTCCGCGACCCGTCCGTCCTCGAGGCGCAGGACGGACAGGGCGAGCGGACGGTAGCCCGGCTCGCCCGGCGGGCACAAGAGCAGCACCGTCTGGTTGGTCCCGAAGCGGTCGTTCCATCGAGCCCATTGCTAGTCCTGCCAGGCCCACTACCTTCTCGTGGGACTTCCGGCTCAATCGGCCCACTTGGCCGGTCCATGGAACTCGATCCCATGGCGGCCCGTGAGTTCCGCCACTTCGGTCATCTGGTCAGGAATGCGCAGCTCGCGTGCGGCCGCAGCATCCCGGTGCACTTTGCGCGTGTGGTAGCCGAACGTCTTGAGCTGGACATTTTCATGCCGCCGATGGAATCGCCGGCAATGCCTGGCTGCGCAAGCAGCTCGTAGCGGTCGCTTCGTTCGATCCGTGGGCCAACGAGATCGAGTCACCCAAAGATAGTACGGCCCATTCCCTCGCCTGCCGTAGAAAAACCGGACGCTGACGCTGAAACTCGCCCTCGATGCCTGCTGCTCCAGCATCAGTGCATCGACATGGCTCGCTATGGCTTCGTCATCCCCGATGCTTGGCTATGCGAACAGCGGACGGACCAACACGCGCACGACGCGGGATGCGTTGCCATGACCGCGGTGCAGAACAGGCATCGCAATAGTGCCAATGCATTCGTTGCGTTTGGCGCCAACCGCCACTATGAAACGGACAATTTCGCCGACTGTCTTTCAAGCCGCCAGGAGAGTTTCGTGACAGAA
>NZ_JAMYSE010000178.1:0-3612 GCF_040321795.1 Mesorhizobium sp. M0244
CATCCAGATCGGCACGGCGGAGAGACCGGCGCGCAGATCCTCGCGAATGGCCTCGCCGTGCTTGGGGTCGGCAAACAGGCGGCGCAACGTCGCCTCGATACGCTTCCGTTCGCCCTTCTGGGCCAGCATGTCCTGCATCCAATGCAAGGCCTGGACGACCCGCATCCCCGGCCGATCCGCCCAATAGAGGCGGCTAGGGGCAGCGTATTTGAAGTGAATTTCCTGCGTGCCGAGCTTGATTGGCTTCAACCGCGCATCGGCCAGCACTTCTATCCGGGCGGGGACGGCGGTCGTCAGGCCGAGGTCGTTGGCGGCCGTCATACCATCGATGACGGCGCGCGCCCGATCGCGGCGGCACGTATGAGACCTAATTGGGCCCGAAGCTGCGATTTTGGCCAAGTTGTGGAACGTTGAGAGAAAGGATTGACCGCCCAGGTGCGCGATCCTCAGAGCACCGGTTACATGTCGACATCCGGCATTGCACGGCTCGATAAGGTGTCTTTGAGGATAGTGCCTGAGCTCAAACTTTGTCGTTCAACGCCTTTTTCCGCGATTGCTGGTGAAATTGCTGCCACGAGGCCCGGTTTGAACTGGCGTGTTGTTGCGATTTTCGTCGGAGAGTTTGCGCCAGCGAGCAAGACGCTCAGGATCCAGCGTACCAGCGGCCAAAGCTGCTTGTACTGCACAGCCCGGTTCATGAACATGAGTGCAGTCGCGGAATCTGCAAAGCGGGGCAAGCTCGGTAATTTCGGCGAACAGTGTGTCGATCCCGTAAGCCACATCGCTAACCTGCAGCGTTCGCATTCCTGGCGTATCGATCACCCACCCGCCACCTGCAAAGGGATGCAGAGATCGCGAGGTGGTGGTGTGGCGTCCTTTGGCATCTTGTTCGCGAATGTCTCCGGTCTGTTGAGGCAATTGCTGCGCTGATCCGGCCAGCGTATTCACCAGCGTCGATTTGCCCACGCCGGAGGAACCGACCAGTGCAACTGTTTGTCCTGCGCCGCACCAGGCGGCTAAGGCGATTGCGGCATCAGCCGTGCGAGGGTTCAACGTCACTACGATCAGCCCCCGCTGCAGTGCGGCAGATTGCTTTTCGTACTCCCGGGCGTCAGCACGGTATCGGCCTTGGTCAGCAGGATCACCGGAGTTGTTCCGGCCTCGTTCGCTAGCGCCAGATAGCGCTCGAGCCGAGCGGGGTTGAAATCAGCATTGCATGAGGTGACGATAAACAATGTGTCGACATTGGCCGCGGCAAGCTGCGGCTTCTTAGTGCCCTGAACGCGGCGTTCCAGCACTGTCTTGCGGGTCAGGCGACGGTGCAGCAAACGGGCATGGGGATCGACAAGGACCCAGTCGCCAGTGTTCGTTTGCGTCGGCAGTGTCAGATCCATTTGGCCTGCTTGAGATATGCCGGTCAGGCGGTCACGGTGCACCGCGGCAATACGCATTGGGACGAGGTTTACCTCATGCGGACCAACCTGATCGCCGAAAAAATCCGTCCATCCCAGGCTTGCGAGGGACATTGATCGAGTGCTGGTGGAGTGATCCGTCACGGCCTTGACCAAAGATACGGCGTCGCAGACATCGGACAGTATCCTTGGCAAGAAGAGGTGATAGCGGAAAGCAGCTACTCGCGATGGGCGCGATTGTTCGAGCCGTTGTATGGGCGGCATGGCGGGATTGGCAATGCCTCGTCATCCGCCGCTCTTGCCCGTTGGCGTGCTCGGAGGTTAGGGCATGTGGAACGATGTCCCCATCGCAGTGTTAAATGGCGAAAAGAGTTGAGGCAGTAAGGTGGATGATCTCAAAGAGACGGCATTGGTCGCGCGACTGGCGGCGCGGCACGGGTTGTCAAGGGACGCGGTAGAAACCGTGCTGCGTGCCCTGCGCTCGGGCGGTGGTTCCATGGCGCAGTTCAGCCATGCCGAATTCGGCGGCATGTCGCAGTGGTCATCAGGCATGACAATGGTCGGCGACATGTTTAACGATGCGCTGAGGGCGAAGCTGAACGCGGTGGCCACGGAACTAGTAGCTCATCTGCGGGAGAATCCTGAGGCTGCCCATAATGAACCGGCCGAAGTGAGCTATAGATCGCAGCAGCAGGTACCTGAAAGTTGGCCGGGCGGACTCGGCACACCCTCATCGACCGGATCGCAGAACCATTTGCGCTACGCGATCTATCCCGACACGCGGCGACTGGTCATCGAGGATGCCGGGCAGCGTACGATCTACGACACCGGCGATCACGTTATTTCGGGGATCGCCCAGGCGCAAAGTAAGGATGCGACACTGACATTCCGAAGCCAGAACGGCCTTGTGCGGCTCTCGGAGCTGAAGAAGGTCGATGCTTAAGGTTTGGCCCTATTAATGCGTCGCGATGATGCTCGCGCCCCGCGCCATTCACCGCAGCGCGGGGTGCCTAATGACGTCCTTCTTCGCCTCTTTGCGTTTCCGCCGCCGCTCCGTCTGCGGCCCGTTCGAGCGCAACCATTTTCTTGACCAGGGCCAGCAGATCGCGCTTCGTGCCGTGCGGCAGGGACACGACCTGTTGCGCGAGTTCCATGGTGTCGCGCGCTTCCTCCGGCGTGCGGCCCCATAGATGCGGGGCAACGCTGAACAGCATTTCCATCGGCATGAATCCGAGGATTTCGCACAGGTGGATCATCCTGGTTACGTGCATTTTTTGAAAAGGCACGTTCATAGCGGCCATAAACCTGCATCGAAAGGCCAAGCAAGGGCGCAAGCTCTGCGCGGGTCAGATCCTTGTCCTCGCGCGCCTTGCGAATGAAGCCGGCGATTCTCTCATCGATCTCGCCGAGGGTTTTGACGCCTTCGAACCCCGGGCGGCGGAAAACAGGCTTGTCGATCTCGGGATCGATCGTTTCAACCAGTTCCATTTTGTTTTTATAGGCGTCCATATCCTTAGGCACGTCCTGTCGCGGACAGGGCGACGATATCAATCAACATCTGAAAACGGGATTGACCGAAGCATGCCCCGGCATTCTCTTGCACAGCGATTTACCAGAATCGCGGTGTGAAGACGGCGTCTCCGCTACTCGCAATCGGCTGTCGTCGGAGCCGTGCCGGGCTCGCCTTGCATGGCTCTTTCCAACGGAAGCCTGCATTCATAACGCCCTTGAGCTGGCGCGGGGATAGGCACTGCCCACTGAGAGAAAATCACCGCGCCCTGGCTGCAACCATTCGCCAAGTACCCGGCTTTCCCTCGAACACAGCTTCGACAAGTTTTTCCCCATCGACCTACCCCAGATGCGCCAGGAGTTCGCATGCGATAGAATCTTTGCCAATACTAATACATCGCTTCACGGTAACCGTCGATCCGGTCCGGTGCATTGAGATATCCCAATTGGATAGGCGAAACAGCTCGCCTTTGGCGGTTTCGTCAGATGGGCGGATGGCCGCACCGAGAGCGGATTCCATAAGCCCGTTCAAGGGGGAAGCGGCTTTTGAGCCTTCACCAAAGTCGAAGCCTTGGCGACCGCCCCACGGTGCAGCATAGATGCCAATAAGGATACCGATCGTCATCCCGAGCAGGAGGCTTCGAACCGCCCATGGATCAATAGCCGTTGTCGCGGAGGAACTGGTCGATGG
>NZ_JAMYSE010000179.1:0-3339 GCF_040321795.1 Mesorhizobium sp. M0244
GATCGAGGCCAAGGAGGTCAAGATGGCGATGCTGGCCGTCCTCTGCCTGCCGCTGGCGATGCTGATCTTCACCGCTATCGCGGTGGTGCTGCCGACCGGCGTTGCTTCCATCGCCAATGCCGGCCCGCACGGCTTTTCCGAGGTTCTCTATGCCTATACCTCGGCTGCGGCGAACAATGGTTCCGCCTTTGGCGGCCTCGGCGGCAACACGCCCTGGTACAATATAACGCTCGGCATCGGCATGCTGATGGGCCGCTTCCTGGTCATTATTCCGGCGCTGGCGATTGCTGGCTCGCTGGTGGCGAAGAAGACCGTCCCTGCCTCCGCCGGCACCTTTCCGACCGACGGTCCGCTCTTCGTCGGGCTGCTGGTCGGTGTCATCCTGATCGTCGGTGGCCTGACCTTCTTCCCAGCCCTGGCGGTCGGCCCGATCGTCGAACACCTGGCCATGATCAACGGTCAGACCTTCTGAAACGCTGAAACGGCCCATGCCCTGGTTCAAGATCACGTCTCGAAAGGTCCGGCATCGTCCCGAGCCGGAGGGCGAGAAAACGCCCCCTCCTTTCCCGACCCTGTCCACATTCCTCGCTATTGCGGCAGCCTTGATCATGATCTGGCTGCTGGCTTACGGGCCGCCGCACCTTCGTTCGGCACACGATCGACCGGTCAACAACATCGACACTGGAGCCACCAAATGAGCCAGTCGAAATCCGTGAGCATCATGGATACCCGCATCCTGTGGCCCGCTATCGGCGGTTCCTTCAGAAAACTGAACCCGCGCACCTTGATGCGAAACCCGGTGATGTTCGTCGTCGCCGTCGTCTCGGCGCTCACCACCGTGCTGTTCGTCAAGGATCTCGTTACCGGCGGCGGCGATCTTGGCTTCACGCTGCAGATCATCATCTGGCTGTGGTTCACCGTGCTTTTCGCCAATTTCGCCGAAGCGGTGGCCGAAGGCCGCGGCAAGGCGCAAGCAGACTCGCTGCGCCGGGCGCGCACCGAGACGCAGGCCAAGCTGTTGACCGGCGGCGATCGGAGCAAGTTCAAGCTGGTGCCCGGCACCAGCCTGAAGATCGGCGACATCGTGCTCGTCGAAGCCGGCGACATCATCCCCTCGGACGGCGAGGTGGTCGAAGGCGTGGCTTCGGTCAACGAGGCGGCGATCACCGGCGAATCCGCACCGGTCATCCGCGAATCCGGCGGCGACCGTTCGGCGGTGACCGGCGGCACGCAGGTCTTGTCCGACTGGATCCGCGTGCGCATCACCGCGGCTGCCGGCCATACGTTCCTCGACCGCATGATCTCGTTGGTCGAGGGCGCCGAGCGCCAGAAGACACCCAACGAGATCGCGCTCAACATTCTGCTCGTCGGCATGACGCTGATCTTCGTGCTGGCAACGGCGACGATCCCGAGCTTTGCCTCCTATTCGGGCGGCTATATCTCGGTGACGGTGCTGGTCGCCCTATTCGTCACCTTGATCCCGACCACGATCGGCGCGCTGCTGTCGGCCATTGGCATTGCCGGCATGGACCGCCTGGTGCGCTTCAATGTGCTGGCCATGTCGGGCCGCGCCGTCGAGGCGGCCGGCGACGTCGACACGCTGCTGCTCGACAAGACCGGAACCATCACGCTGGGTAACCGCCAGGCGACGGCATTCCGTCCGGTCAAGGGCGTCACCGAACAGGAATTGGCCGACGCCGCCCAGCTTGCTTCGCTTGCCGACGAAACACCGGAAGGCCGCTCGATCGTCGTACTGGCGAAGGAGAAATACGCCATCCGCGCCCGCGACATGGCAAATTTGCACGCGACTTTCGTGCCCTTCACCGCGCAAACCCGCATGAGCGGCGTCGATCTGGAAGGCTCCTCGGTCCGCAAGGGCGCAGTCGATGCGGTACTTGCCCACGTCAACCTCTCGACCGTTGCCACGGGCAGTACGCGCCCCGGCGGCGACACCGTCCGCGACCTTCAGGCGATCGCCGACGAGATCGCCAAATCGGGCGGTACCCCGCTGGCGGTCGAGCGCGACGGGCGCCTGCTCGGCGTCGTCCATCTGAAGGACATCGTCAAGGGCGGCATCAGCGAGCGTTTTGCCGAATTGCGCCGCATGGGTATCCGCACGGTGATGATCACCGGCGACAATCCGATGACCGCGGCGGCGATCGCGGCGGAAGCCGGCGTCGACGATTTCCTTGCCCAGGCGACGCCCGAGGACAAGCTGAAGCTGATCCGCGACGAGCAGGCCAAGGGCAAGCTGGTCGCCATGTGCGGCGACGGCACCAACGACGCGCCGGCCCTTGCGCAGGCCGATGTCGGCGTCGCCATGAACACCGGTACGGTCGCGGCGCGCGAGGCCGGCAACATGGTTGATCTCGACAGCGATCCGACCAAGCTGATCGAGATCGTCGAAATCGGCAAGGCGCTGCTGATGACGCGTGGCTCGCTGACCACTTTCTCCATAGCCAACGACGTGGCCAAGTATTTTGCCATTATCCCGGCAATATTCGCCGTCTTCTACATCGCCCCGGGCCAGACCGCCGGGCCGCTGCAAGCGCTCAATGTCATGCATCTGGCGACGCCGCAGAGCGCTATCCTCTCGGCCATCATCTTCAACGCGCTGATCATCATTGCGCTGATCCCGCTGTCGCTGAGGGGCGTCAAATACCGCGCGGTCGGCGCCGGTGCGCTGCTCAGCCGCAATCTCATTGTCTATGGCCTCGGCGGCGTCATCGTCCCCTTCGTCGGCATCAAGGTGATCGACATGGCCATCACTGCTCTCGGTCTCGCATAAGGAACCACGTCGATGCTCAATCAAATCAGGCCCGCTATCGTCATGATTGTCTTCTTCTCCGTTCTGACGGGTTTAGTCTATCCGATCGGCATGACCGGCATTGCCCAGGCGCTGTTTCCGGGCCAGGCCAATGGCAGCCTGATCGAGAGGAACGGCAAGGTCATCGGTTCCGAGCTGATCGGCCAGGCTTTCACCAGCGATCGCTACTTCCATGGCCGTCCGTCGGCTGCCGGCGACGGTTACAATGCCGCCGCCTCGGGCGGTTCAAATCTCGGCCCGACTAACCCGAAGCTGATCGACCGTATCAAGAGCGACGCCGAAAAGTTGAGGGCCGAAAACCCGAACCAGCCGGTGCCGATGGATCTGGTCACCACGTCCGGCAGCGGCCTCGATCCGCATATCAGCCCCGATGCGGCCTATTTTCAGGTCGCCAGGGTGGCCAGGGCCAGGAACGTCGATGAATCCAGGATCAAATCGCTTGTCGACAGCCATGTCGAGGATCGCGAATTGGGCTTCATAGGCGAGCCGGTGGTCAATGTGCTGGCCCTCAA
>NZ_JAMYSE010000180.1:0-3331 GCF_040321795.1 Mesorhizobium sp. M0244
GATGCGCTGATCTTTCACCAGGCCGGTCTGCTGGGCGCGACGGTCCTGACCGGCAATGTTCGGGATTTCGATTACCTCAACCAGCTTGTTCCGTCGGTGCGGGTGATCTTCTACCGGCCGGTGACAGACTTGCGCCCGCAGGGTTGAAAGCCTCTGTGGCAGATATGCCCGTGCACCGTGTTCGTCCAACCTCCTTCAATGACCAGCAGTCTTCAAAAAGGTCGCTGACACTCTCCTGCGACCGTTGAAACGCGGGCGACAACGGCCATTTCTAACGTAAGGACAACAACGACCGATAATGCAAGATTATCGTTCGTTTTATTACGCCGACAGGTTGTGCGTTTTGGCGCGAAAATTCTAGCGCAAAGCGCACCGGCGCTTTACCCTCGAAATCATGATTCGCCTCAATCCCGCGACCGCCGCCCCAGCCGCGCCCCCTGCCCTTCCGGCCTGGGCGCTCGCGCCCGGCCGTAACGCTTGCGACGCCGACGCCGCTTTCCAGGCCGGCGCCGCCTTGGCTTCGCTCGATAGCCTCGCCCGCGCGCAGCCTGCCTGGTCCGGCGCCTGGCGCCAGCGGCTGGCGCTGAAATGCGCCGCCGCCAGCATGCGGCTGGCCGGGCGCGCGGAGGACGAGGCCGCCCTGCGCGACGCGTGGCACCTGCGCCCGGCCGGAGCCGATCCTGGTCCTGCCGGCGCCATCTTCGGCGCTTGGCGGCAGCTCGCGCTCGTGCCGCCAGCCGCCGCTGTCGATCGCCTGGCACGGGTCACCGAGCAACTGGGTCTCCATCGAGACGTCGAGGCGCTGACCGCGCTTTGTGAACACATCGACGACCTGGCGCGCTCGGGGCGGCCGGCGCCGTTCGCCGCGGCAGCGATCGCCGCTCACGTCGTTGCCATGCGGCCCGATGCCGAGCTTTTTGCCTGGTGGCTCGCCGACCTAGTACTGGCGCAAAACCTGCGCTGGCCGCGGCCGCTGCCGCTGCTGCTGGCTCAGGCCTTTGGTCCGGCTTTTCGCGGCGAGGCCGGCGGCGGCAAACGGATCCGGCCCGGCGAAAAAGGGTTTGAGCGCGCGGTCTGCATTGCGCTGGTTCATGCTGCGACGGAGGCCTGCCGGTTGGCGACCGAGCTGTTGCGCCGCGCCGAAAAGCTGCTGGCGGCGGCACCAAAACTGCGCGCCAAAGGCGCCGGCGACGTGATCTTTCTGCTGCTCAGTGAAGACGCCGTCTCGGGCTCGCTGACGACGAAAAACCTGTCGCGGTTTGCGGCGCGCCGCCTGTTCGAGCGGCTGCAACAGCTCGACGCCGTGCGTGAGCTGTCCGGCCGCCCCACCTTCCGCCTGTTTGGACTTTAGCGATGAGCGAAGCGTCCGCCCGCCGCAAGGCAAACGATCAGCCGGCGTTGCTCGACACCGAGCTGGAACATCTGCCGGCGGAATTGCGCTGGCGCGAGTGGATGGGACGCGTCGAAGCGGTGATCTTTGCCGCAAATGAACCGGTGCAGCGAGAGGTGCTGGCGCGGGTTGTTGGGAGAAATTGCAATCTCGAGCTGATCATCGATGACATCCGCGCCGAACTCGCCGGCCGCCCCTATGAGCTGGTGTCAGTCGCTGGCGGCTGGCAGCACCGGACCAGAAAGGTTTTTGGCGATGCCATTCACGCAGCCTTCGGCACGGCCGCGGGGCAGGGGCCGAAAGAACTGTCGCAGTCGGAGGCGCTCGTGCTGATGTGCATTGCATACTTCCAGCCGATCACGCGTGGCGAGCTGTCTTCTTTCTTCGGCAAGGAGGTGTCGCGCGACCTGATCGGCGTGCTGCGCGCGCAGGATCTTATCGCTTCGGGTCCGCGCTCGCCGCAACCTGGCGCGCCCTATACTTATGTGACGACGAAAACTTTTCTCTCGCAGTTCGGGCTCGACACGCTGCGCCAGCTACCGGATTTCGAGGCGCTTGAGGACGCAGGGCTGCTGTCGAAGGAGAAGCTGCTGGCCGGCGATATTCCAGCCGGGCTGGCGAGCGGGGAGGGCGACGGCGAGGACGATGTCGTTGGGGACCAAGCGCCGTGACGGGGGACGTCGTCGCGTTGCGATCCCAGAGACGGTCGATAACTCAGCACCAGGACGACTGGTCGTGCGGCAACCGTTGATCGGGATCGTGAACCGCGACATGGTCGCTGTCGACAAGATTGGCCGGAAAGATCACCAGATTGGTGCCGCCGGCGTGACGCAGCGACGGAAACAGGATGCCGCGAAGTCCGGCGGTGATGACCAGATCCGCGAGCTTCCACGATGGCGGGATCTTCTTGTCGATGCGAGCGACCTGGCGCCAGGCACAATCCCACTCCTTCCACGGGCCGTCCCAGATGTCCGGGTCGAAACCCTGCGAAAGGTCGGCTACCTCGGCGAGCGTGATCTTGTAAGCGGCAAGGGTGGCGGGCGGGGTGATGCTGGCTCCCTGCTTGTATTCATCAAGCGCCGTCTGGGTCGCACGCGACAGATAAAGTGCTTCGATGCCTGGCCGGTTGAAACGACCGCCGTCCATCGCTGCGCCTGCACCGCTGGTGGGCAGGAAAGCCCATTTGGGAGTCAGATAGCGATGGAAGATTTCGTCTGGACCGATGCGGGTGATCCTCACCCGCGCGCACCATTCTCGAGATCCCGGATAAAGGCCAGAACCGCCTCGACCTGGCCGCCCGCGACGAGCTCGGCTGCGGTACGATGGCCATAGTCGGCGATCGGTTCATTGCGGTACCAAAAGATCGCCTTGTTGACGTCGCCGGTGAGTTCCGTCGCCGCCGAGATCACTTTCACCATCTCGCGCATCCGGCCCTGCAGGCGCTCCGATGAGGGATTGCGGAGCGTGTTGCGGTGGACACCGGTCAGTTGGGCCAAGTTGGCCACCTTCACGCCCAGCGCCTGCGACAGGCGCTTCGGCGAGATATAAGGCGTGCGCGGCTCCTGCAGGCTATCGACAAAGCCGGAAATCACCGTGGAATGTGCGAGCTGTGCGTGGGCCATGACAAATCTCCGACCTCTCATATGCACAATATATGCACATTCCGATGCATAGCAAGTGGACGGAGGCCCTACTCCTTCCACCAGACTACTTGCCCTTCTTCATTCCGTAGCGTTTGTTAGCTAGCGGCGGCAATGCGCCCAACCTCGGTCGTTTATTGCGGCCCTGCACGCCCCCTGAAAGCAGATGAGGTGGATGGCTCCCGCTCCCGGCATCTGAGTGCCACAGGAGCCATCCGCCATGCAGATTACCACCGTGGGCCTTGATCTGGCCAAGCGCATTTTTCAGGTTCATGCCGTCGACGCGTCTGGGGGCGTTGTC
>NZ_JAMYSE010000181.1:0-3314 GCF_040321795.1 Mesorhizobium sp. M0244
GGGCGCTTATTTTTCAAACCCCCCCGCGCCCGCCCCCCCCCCCCGGGGGGGGGGGGGCCCCCGCGAAGCGGGCGGAGGGGGGTGCCGCAGAAGGCACCGCCAGTGCGTCGAGCACTGCCGCCAGTAGGTCGAGCTCTGCCGCCAGTAGGTCGAGCACTGCCGCACGGACCCCACCCGACCGGGCTTCGCCCCGCCACCCACCCCTCCAGGGGGAGGGAAGCCCGCGCCCGGCCACCGTCAATATCTGCTGCGTCGGCGACGACGATCAGTCGATCTATGGCTGGCGCGGCGCCGAGGTCGACAACATCCTGCGCTTCGACAAGGATTTCCCAGGCGCCACCATCATCCGGCTGGAGCGCAACTACCGCTCCACCGCGCACATCCTCGGCACTGCCTCCCATCTCATCGCCCACAATGAGGGGCGCTTCGGCAAGACGCTGTTCACCGAAAAGATCGCCGAGGACGACGAGAAAGTGCATGTCCACGCCGCCTGGGATTCAGAGGAGGAGGCCCGCGCCGTCGGCGAAACCATCGAGGCCTACCAGCGCCAGAAGCACAAGCTCAACGATATGGCGATCCTCGTCCGCGCGTCCTTCCAGATGCGCGAGTTCGAGGACCGCTTCGTCACGCTCGGCCTCAACTACCGCGTCATCGGCGGCCCGCGCTTCTATGAGCGGCTCGAGATCCGCGACGCCTTGGCCTTCTTCCGCGTCGTCGCGCAAGGCGCCGACGACCTCGCCTTCGAGCGCATCGTCAACGTGCCGAAGCGCGGGCTTGGCGAGGCCACCATCCGCCAGATCCATGATACCGCACGCGCGCTGCGCATCCCGATGCTGGAGGCGGCGGCAAAACTCGCCGAGAGCGACGAGCTGAAGCCGAAGCCGCGCGCCGCACTTCGCGAGGTCGCCGCCAATTTTGAACGCTGGCAGAAGGCTCTGGAAACCACCCCGCACACCGAGCTCGCCGAGACCATTTTGGAGGAGAGCGGCTACACCGACATGTGGAAGAACGACCGCTCGGTCGAAGCGCCGGGCCGGCTGGAAAACCTCAAGGAGTTGATCCGCTCCATGGAGGAGTACGAATCGCTGCGCTCCTTCCTCGAACATGTCGCACTCGTCATGGACGCCGAGCAGAACGCCGAGCTCGATGCCGTCAACATCATGACGTTGCATTCGGCCAAGGGCCTCGAATTCGAAACCGTGTTCCTGCCCGGCTGGGAGGAAGGCCTGTTCCCGCACCAGCGTTCCCTCGACGAGGGTGGCCGCTCCGGGCTGGAGGAGGAACGCCGCCTCGCCTATGTCGGCCTGACCCGCGCCAAGAAGAACCTGCACATCTGGTTCGTCTCCAACCGCCGCATCCACGGCCTCTGGCAGTCGACCATCCCGTCGCGCTTCCTCGACGAACTGCCGGAAGCCCATGTCGAAGTTTCCGAGAGCGGCAACTCCTATGGCGGCTACGGCAATGCCTATGGCGGCTCGTTCGCCTCCGGTCGTGGCGGCCAAGGGGCGGGCAGGCAGAACCCCTATGGAGCATCGCGCTTCGACAACATCGGCGGCAATAACGGCGCCGAGAAATCCGGCGCTTTCTCCAGCACCTATGCGACGCCGGGCTGGCAGCGCGCTCAAGCGAACCGCACCGAGGCGACCGACCGCAATTGGGGCACGCGCTCCGGTCACCAGGTCGAGCGCATCGGCTATGGCGAAACCGACTCCGGCTACGGCGCCGGCCGCACCTCGGTCAAGGGCCGCACCATCGACGGCGAATTGGTCGCCAAATCCGTCGCCGACACGCCGTCGGCCTTCAATGTCGGCGACCGCGTCTTCCACCAGAAATTCGGCAACGGCAACATTACAGCCATCGAAGGCAACAAGCTGACCATCGACTTCGACAAGGCGGGCCAGAAACGCGTGCTGGACGGGTTTGTCACCGGGATTTGATATCTGAATATCTATTTAAGACATACAGAAATCCGTCAACGCCATTGAAGATACAAGAATTGAAAAAGTCACTTGAATACCTATCAGATTTCCAATTCCAGAAGCGTTTTTGCCAAACAGGCTTCGAACTCTGCTCGAACCTATTAGCCCAACTTCACGACAGGTGGTGGAAGTCACCTCTCGATTTGAGGTCGATATACACGGGCCTGACCGTGAGTGTGTTCACATGCTTATGGCAGTTGTGGTGGCCAACGACGACCACGAGATGACGCCACTACTGGATGAGGCAGGACACGGGGTCGTTGCCTTTTCTGTACCTTTTTTCGACAAAAAAGGCAGCTCGAGGATCTTCTCTCCATCTGTTTCGGGACATGAATACATCGTTGCATCATGGGGCAACGGCTCATTTTACACCTATAATCTCGCCGAGAAGGTCTGGATGGCGCTGGGGCTTTCACCTCGTTGCGTCGGAAACGAAAGTCAGCGAGTCGTCTATGACGATCTCTCACTGCCAGAATTCAGTGTGGCAGAAGGTGAAATTTCGAACGAGTTTTATTGGAGAGCCTCACGCAATATTAGCTGGAAGATGTCCAACGAATACCTGCGTAAATATCTCTGGATGCGCGGCGCACATGGAGTACGTGTATTTTACTACCAAAAACTTCTTCCGGATGTTTCTGAACTCCGAGATTTAATGCAGGGGAAAAGTCATACCGCAATCAAACCCAAAGGCGGTTGGTATGAACTGGATATCCGTGAGCATCAGAACGGACTTCTAATTCAGGTATGGGCAACCGTTAACGCCGTCTCGCCTGAGCTTAGTCCCGAGCAAAGCGCAGATGGAATCATCTGGCCTGATGTCGCAGATCCCATGACCCACGCTCGCGCGGACGCACTTGTGGAGCGTAATGTCGTCTTTCTAAATGACAAATTTTTACAGCGGTATGAACAGAGCAACTTCTACGACACCACACCTGTTAACGGCCATGACCGTTGGTGGTGCAGTCCTTCTTACAGGGGGCAGTGGGGCTTTAGTGATTGCGTTCGCGTAGGCCGCAATCTTATCCGTGTTCCAATGAGGGATCTCTATAAACCGAAAACCGATCGTGAAATATTGCACGCACATGGTTTCGCAATGGCGGCGGCGGATGTCGTGCATTTCGATCTGTTGGAAGAGCATATCGTTTCAAAAGTGCAGCGTCTTCTCGATCAACTACTTGATCTAGGTGACAATCTTTGCGCAATTGCTGCAATCGTCGGCATACAAAAAACGGCAATCGATCTAGTCCCTATGATTGCTGGGCCTGAGGGCGGCCCGTCATCCGATATGCAACGGTACGAGGGTTAAGCCGGCTGGCCGGCGCAGAGCCTCATGCA
>NZ_JAMYSE010000182.1:0-3230 GCF_040321795.1 Mesorhizobium sp. M0244
GAAATTAGGAAGCCGGCATTTGCTCGGGAGCTTCCGACAAGCTATGTCCGCGTTCGCCAGCCGCTGATCCGAAGCAGACCGACGGCTCCCGGCCCATGATGTCGGAGAGGTTTTGGAGCTCGGCCGACCAATGATCCACTCAACTCCTTCGTCGGCTGCCGAGTGCATCAAGCGACTCATCCACCAAAACAATTCATAAACCGCGACGCTTCGGGCCTTCACATTTGACCGGCTCAATAACAGTTATCTGCCGCCGCAAGTGCTTCGGCGCGGTGAGCTTCGTCTAGTGCGCCAATCCGTCGAACCGACGCGTAGAACCGTGCATAGTCGCCCGAACACAGGTCGAACAAGCGGAGAAACGCTGGAACCCGATCGCTATAAACGGAAGTCGCGGCGAGCTTGGCGTTGTTGATTGGGGAAGCGAACCAAGCATTGTATCCCCGGTATCCACCCCAGCGCCTGTCGCGCATCTGCCGGTAGCGCATTCGCAGCCGTTCGATCGCGGCTGCTTTCGCCGCCCACTTCTGCTCCGAGGTACCGGCGTCGTCGTAGACGTGACGTAACTCGTCCCGGGTCTGCGACACAAGCGCCAGAAATTCGGCGCTGCGCCTCCGGACGGCTTCGTAACGGCGCAATTCGGCAGTATCGCCAGCCGCGCGCAGCCATTTTTTCAC
This sequence comes from Mesorhizobium sp. M0244, assembly GCF_040321795.1. Taxonomy (NCBI): domain Bacteria; kingdom Pseudomonadati; phylum Pseudomonadota; class Alphaproteobacteria; order Hyphomicrobiales; family Phyllobacteriaceae; genus Mesorhizobium; species Mesorhizobium sp. M0244. The sequence goes on from NZ_JAMYSE010000182.1 coordinate 675, forward strand.
GCCGGTTGTTTCGACGGCGACAGCGAACGCCTCGTTGAATGCGGAATCGTCGTGCACGTAGACGCGCTGGTGGGCCAGTTCATGGAAAACCAGCCCTGCAAGATACGTTTCATCCTGGCTGAGCATCGTGCTTAGCAGCGGGTCACTTGACCAGCCAAGCGTGGAATATGCAGTGATGCCCGTCACATAGACGTCCATGCCCTGTCCTTGAAGTTCGACAGCGGTTTCAGTCGCAGACTTCTTGGAAAAATATCCCCGGTAGGGGACGCAGCCGAAAACGGGAAAACACCATGTTCGTGGCGTCAGCGAGAATTCCGGCGCGGCGAAGACGGCCCATGTCACCGAGTCCCGACCGATATCAACATAGCTGCGGTAGCTATTGTTGTCGGGCAGCGCTAGTTCATCTGTTGCAAACTGTCGTATGGCGCTCGCCGATGCCATTCGGGCGCGCAATGCGTTCGGCGTCGAAGGATCCCCGATCAGTTTTCCGACATCCTTGCGCGCCGTCATGATCTGCAGATGACCCTTCACGGACTGCGCGTAGTAGGAAATACTAGTGCAACCGGTCACGCCGGACACCACGATCATAACGGCAACCAATCGAAAGAATGCGCGCATCACGATTTGCCCATAGCACTGCTCACACGTTCCGATAGGGCAATTGTCGCGATTGCCCCAGGTCTCAAGCAGTCGCATTAATTTGATCGAGGTCCGGGACTACAAGAGTGGCGCAATGCGATCATTCGCTGCTGCATTGCCGGATGTCCTCTCAAAGCTGGGCCTGGCGGCATTCAGACTATCAGACTATCCGACTGGGAGACCACTTTGCATAGGCTGCCGGTCCGATTATCGGCTCCCAAAACACAAGGTCCCTAATCCACCCGTTCTCCTTCCGGCCGTGGTGGCCGAAAGAGAAGCATCATGGGACTTTCACAATGCGACCCCGCAATGCAGGGATGACGTGCTTGGAATGCAGGCAGGAAGCTCGGCGCGAAAGGAGCGCTGAAGCCGCGACAGATTTGGGCGATCCGCTTCTTCCTTGATCGCGCGCTGTTCGATCTCGCCATCGATAGCAAGCTGCGTGGCTGCGATCTCGTGGAAATCAAGATCGGCACCTTAGTCGTCGGTCCCGAGATTCGAACACGCGCGATAGTGTTTCAGCAGAAGACAGGTCGTCCCGTTCAATTTGAGCTGATGGCTGACGCCCTTGCAAGCCTGCTCGCATGGAGTGAGCGGCGTGGTGGGAGTGGATGACTACGCCTTCCCAAGCAGGGATCAATCGCTCAGCCCCCATGAGCACGCGGCAGTATGCCCGACTGGTCGATGAATGGGTTTCGGCGATCGGACTACGGCGTGAAGAATACGGCACACATTCGCTCCGGCGAACCAAGGCCTCAATCATCTACAAGGCGCCGGGCAATTTGCGAGCGGTGCAGATCCTGCTCGGTCACACCAAGATCGAGAATACGGTTCGCTATCTTGGCGTGGACGTCGAGGACGCGCTCACCCTCGCTGAGCGAACTGAGATCTAATCCATGGCGGCCTCTCGGGCCTGCCGAGAGACCGTCATGGATCTGCAACGGAGCGACAGTGGCCAAGCTGGAGGGCCGGCGGCTCGCATCTGACCGAGCGACCGATGTCGCTACGTGTACCCGTGCAGAATCACGATCGCGTCGACGCGAGATCATCGGCATTCTCGGCGCAAATTAGCGTGAGATTATAATTGCCTTCGACGCACGATCGAATGAGACTGAACGCACGATCGCTGAGACGGACGTGAGATCATCCGTGCCGACGCACGATAATCGAGACGCCGAGCATGGTCATAATTTGCTGGACTGCGCTTGACGCTTTGAGTCACGAGGACGGCTAATCGATAAAACCGAGCAACAAGGTGCTCGCTACCTCACGGGCACTTGTGGCGAGCGCTGCATCTGACAGTTCGCCCGCTGTCCAAAACGACAGCACGCCGCGAAATCCAAAGGCGAGCTGTCCACGGCATCGGTCGGGATCGCGGCAACCCTTGGTGGATTGGATCATGATCCCGATTCAACAGGGATGGCCCAGGAGGGATGGCCCAGGCTCAGATCTGATCGACCGGCGGCGCGGGCATTCCGGAATGCCTGTCGCGCCGCCGATCTTACGCCGATGCTGGGGAAGCACGGGATTTTGGGAACACAGAGCTTTCAGCGCGGCGTATGGCTCAAACCGATCAGTAAACGACCACGCTGCGGATGCTTTCACCAGAATGCATGAGGTCGAAACCCTTGTTGATGTCCTCGAGCTTCAGCGTGTGGGTGATCATCGGATCGATCTCGATCTTGCCGTCCATGTACCAGTCGACGATCTTCGGCACGTCGGTGCGGCCGCGCGCGCCGCCGAAGGCGGTGCCCATCCAGGTGCGGCCGGTGACCAGCTGGAACGGCCGCGTCGAGATCTCCTGGCCGGCGCCGGCAACGCCGATGACGACCGACTTGCCCCAGCCGCGGTGCGACGATTCAAGCGCCTGCCGCATGACTTTCGTGTTGCCGGTGCAGTCGAAGGTGTAGTCGGCAC
>NZ_JAMYSE010000183.1:0-3066 GCF_040321795.1 Mesorhizobium sp. M0244
GCCGAGGGAAGAAAGCTGTTTCACCTCGTCAAGGGCGCCCTTGTCCAGCATGCGGTCGAACCGGGCATCGATCCGCTCCACCAGCGCCGCCCGCTCCGGCTCGATGACGAAGAAGCGCGCGCTGCTCCTGTCGATCAACGGCCGGCCACGCGCAGCCTGCCAGTCCAGGATGGAACGGCCCGATGCGTCGAGCACCTCCAGCGCCCGCACGATGCGCTGGCTGTCGGTCGGCTTCAGCATCATGCCGGCCGCCGAATCCTCGCGCAGCAGGATGCGATGCAATCTCACCGCGCCCTGTTCCTGGAGCTCATAGCGCCAGCGCTCGCGGATCGATTTCGGAATGTCGGGCATCTCCGAGATACCTTCCGCGAGCGCCCGGAAATAAAGCCCGGTACCGCCGACGAAAATCGCCGGTCCTTCGGAGAACGTGCCACCCAGCCGCCCCGAAAGCGCGCCGTCGTCGATCAGCTTCATGACGTCGCGCAGCCAGGCGCCGGTGGAATAGGCGGTGGACGGATCGACGTGTCCATAGAGAAAGTGGGGGACGCGTGCGAGTTCGGCAGGACCCGGCCGCGCCGTCAGCACGTCGAGCACCGAATAGCCTTGCATGGAATCGGCGTTGACAATGACACCGCCATTGCGCTCGGCGAGGTCGAGTGCGAGTGCCGACTTGCCGCTGGCGGTCGGCCCGGCTATCAGGATCGCGTTCTTCACGCGGCCTTCGCCCGCCTGCCCGCTGGAATTTTCGATGCCGCTGATCGCCACGCTTGTATCCCATCCCGCCGGCCGCGCATTGTCGCCGGCGCTAGCGAATATGGCGTCGGGGTCTGTCGGCGCAAGCGCTGTTCGCTGGTTGGCCGAAGGCGTCGCCTGCGAGTTCGTTTTGCCGGAGACCGCCGAAGCCTCCGAAATGACCGCCGGCCTGCGTGCCGCGCTCGCTTCCGAACCGATCGACGTGGTCGTCCAGCCGGCTGAAAACAGGCGCAAGAAGATCCTCATCGCCGACATGGATTCGACGATGATCGACCAGGAATGCATCGACGAGCTAGCCGACGAGATCGGCGTCAAGGATCGCGTCGCGGCGATCACGGCGCGATCGATGAACGGCGAGATCGCTTTCGAGCCGGCCTTGCGCGAGCGCGTGGCGCTGCTGAAAGGTCTCGATGCCGCAATTATCGACCGCATCATCGACAATCGCCTGACACTGGCCTCCGGCGGCCGCACGCTTGTCCAGACGATGGCGGCGAACGGTGCCTGGACGGCGCTGATCTCCGGTGGTTTCGACATCTTCACCACGCGCATCGCAGCACTGCTCGGCTTTCACGAAAATCGCGCCAACAGCCTTGTCGAGCAGGATCGCCGCTTCACCGGCTTGGTCGCCGAGCCCATCCTCGGCCGCGCCGCCAAGGCCGAAGCCCTTATCGAGATTTCCGCCCGCCTCGGCCTGACGCCTGCCGACGCCATTGCCGTCGGTGACGGCGCCAACGATCTCGACATGATCCGCCTTGCCGGCATCGGCGTCGCCTTGCACGCCAAGCCGGCAGTGGCGGCCGAGGCAAAGGTCCGCATCGACCATGGCGACCTTACCGCATTGCTCTATCTGCAGGGTTATCGCCGGGAAGAATTTGTCGAATGACGCCGATCCGCACCGAACGCTTGATCCTGCGCAATTGGGAAGATCGCGACCGCGAGCTCTTCCATCGCATCAATTCCGAAGAGCGCGTCATGGAGTTCTTTCCGTTCCGCCGCGACCGCGCCCAGGCAGACGCCAAGATGGAGGAATTGCGCGCGGCTATCAACCGTGACGGCTTCGGCTTCGCAGCCGCCGAGATCGCCGCTACCGGCGAATGCATCGGCTTCGTCGGAATAACCGGGACCGGTCATTTGCCGTTCCTGCCTGCCGGCACGATCGAGATCGGCTGGCGCCTGGCGCCCGAATTCTGGGGCAAAGCCTATGTCACTGAAGCAGCCGAAGCCTGGCTCGCCCATGGCTTCGAAACGCTCGGCCTCGAGGAAATCGTGTCTTTCGCGGTCGAGAGCAACCGCAGGTCCATCGCCGTGATGGAGCGTATTGGCATGACCGCCGACCCGGCCTCCGATTTCGACCATCCCGGCATTCCGGCCAGCCACGCCACACTCAGGCGACATGTCTTCTACAGGCTCTCACACACAGGCTGGCAGGCAAGAAAAAAGGCGGCCCGCTAGCCGCCCTTCTCCATTAAAATCAGAGTGCTGCAGTTCCTACCGGACTCAATCCATCCGGATTGTCACAAACCGCAGCTCGCCGGACTTCGACGCCAGCATCAAAAGCGCGTTCTTGCGCCCCTGCTCCTTCAGCGCGCCGATCCGGTCCATGACGTCCTTGGGCGTGCCGACCGATTCCTGCGCGATCTCGGTGATCACCTCGCCGGGCTGGATGCCGCGTTCGGCCGCCGCCGAATCCTTGGCGACGTCGGTTACGACGACGCCGGAGACGTCGGCCGCGATGCCGAATTTCGTGCGCGTCTCGTCGTTGAGCTCGCCGATCGTCATGCCGAGCACGGAAGCCGTCGAAACGGCAGGCGCCTTGTCAGTATCATCCTGATCGGTGTTGCCGTTTTCACCGCCGCTTGCAAGCTTTTCGCCGTCCTCGAGGCGGCCGAGCGTCACCTTCACGGTCTGCTCGACCCCCTTGCGCACGATGATCACGTCGACCGCTTTGCCGACCGGGCTTTCCGCTACGACCCGCGGTAGGTCGCGCATTTCATGGATATCCTTGCCGTCGAACTTGATGATGACGTCGCCGGCCTGGATGGTGCCGTTGTCGACCGGCCCGCCCTTGATGACGCCGGCGACCAGCGCGCCCTTGGCGGTCGCCATGCCCAGGCTTTCGGCGATGTCGTCGGTCACCGGCTGGATGCGCACGCCGAGCCAGCCGCGCCGCGTCTCGCCAAACTGGCGAAGCTGGTCGACGACCCCCGAGGCAAGCTGCGAAGGGATGGAGAAGCCGATGCCGATCGAGCCGCCCGACGGCGAGATGATTGCCGTGTTGATGCCGATGACCTCGCCGCTGCTGTTGAACAGCGG
>NZ_JAMYSE010000184.1:0-2993 GCF_040321795.1 Mesorhizobium sp. M0244
CCCGTGGGGGGTCCCCCCCCCCCCCCAACAACTCGCCCCCGCCCCCCCCGCCGTGGGGGGGCTGTGGGGCGCGCCACCCGCCCGGAGAGGGGGCTTTCGTAGGGCGCAGTTCCCCTCTCCGTCTCGGCTTCGCCGAGTCACCTCTCCCCACTTTCGTGGGGCGAGGAACCCAAGCTTCGAATGAAGGCCGCAACCCTCCCCTCTGCCCCGGCCGGGGGTCTCCCTCGCAAGGGCGGACCGGCAGCCTCGTCGAGGACGCCACATTTTGTTCTTGCTTTGTGCCGGCAGCTATGCTACTAATTTGTCCATCGTGCTAATTCGCGCCGATGACCCGCCGCCGAGGCGGGTTTTTTATTTTGGCCGTCGACCAGCCTCGTCGCTCAAGACGACAGCGCCCCTTCACATTAAGGCCGGAATTCAGCCTATAAGCGGTCACACAGGGACATGCCAGACCAGAGCTGCCCATCTCCGGTCGAGAACCAAGGACCCGCCCATGCCTCGTTCTTTACACGTTTTCCATGCCCTGATCGCGCTGTTCGCCGTCGCGCTGTCGACGACGGTTTCGGCCGCTGAGCCGCAATCCTTCACGGGTGAGTATTCGGTGTCGTTCCTCGGCCTTTCCGTGGCCAAAGCGAAATTCTCCAGCCATTACGAAGGCGACACCTATTCGATCGAGGGCAGCGTCTCCAGCGCCGGGCTCGCCACATTGTTCGACGATACGCGGGGCACGATTTCGTCGAAGGGCAAGATTTCGGGCAAGCAAATGCAGCCGCAGGCGTTTCGCGCCGACTACACGTCCGGCAAGAAGACATCGATGATCGACATCCAGTTTGCCAACGGCGTCGTGACCTCGACCAAGGTCGTGCCTGAGCCGAAAAAGCGCAATCCCAACAATTGGATACCGCTGGTCGGCAGCGATCTCGTATCGGTCCTCGATCCGATGGCCGCGACCGTCATCCATGCCGACAACCTCGACCAGGTCTGCGGGCGCACGGTGAAGCTCTATGACGGCGAAATGCGTGCCGATCTGAAACTGACCTACGAGGCGAAAGGGTCGATCTCGGTGGCCGGCTACAAGGGCGACACGGTTACCTGCAGGATGGGCTTCGAGCCGGTGGCCGGCTACCGCAAAAACCGCAAGGCGCTGAAATACCTGAAGAACCACAGCCGCATCATGGTGACGTTTGCACCGGTCGGCCAAAGCGGCGTATATGCGCCGATCCGCGCCACGGTCAGCACGCAAATCGGCCCGTTGACGATCAGCGCGGAGCGGTTCGAAGCAAACGAATAGGCGTGATCGTGCGCCGCCGCAGATGGGCACGGGGGCGACGGGTATGGCGCGCGCAACACTGATCGGCTTCTCCGCGGTCGCCATGTGGGCGCTGCTGGCGCTGCTTACGGATGCTTCGGGCGCGGTGCCGCCGTTCCTGCTTTCGGCACTCACCTTCACGGTCGGCACCTGCGTCGGACTGGTCGCCCGGCTGTTCACGCCGGCGGCCGACAGCGCCGGCAAGATACCGCGCCAAGTCTGGGTGATCGGCATTGCCGGCCTGTTCGGCTACCATTTCTTCTACTTCACGGCGCTGCGCAATGCGCCGGCCGTCGAGGCCAGCCTGATCGCCTATCTGTGGCCGCTGCTGATCGTGCTGGGGTCGGCGCTGATGCCGGGCGAGCGGCTGGCCTGGAACCATGTCGTCGGCGCGCTGCTCGGTCTTGCCGGCACGTTCCTGATCGTCACCAAGGGCGGCGGCGGACTTGCCTTCGATGCGCGTTATGCCTTCGGCTATGCGATGGCGGGCGTCTGTGCGGTGCTGTGGTCGTCCTATTCGCTGTTGTCGCGGCGCTTCCCGTCGGTGCCGACCAGCATCGTCACCTGGTTCTGTGCCGCCACCGCGGCACTTTCGCTCGTCTGCCATCTCTTGCTGGAGCGGACGGTACTGCCCGACGGCGCCGGCCAGTGGCTGGCCGTGCTCGGCCTCGGTCTGATGCCGGTGGGGGCGGCGTTCTATGCCTGGGACATCGGCGTCAAGCGCGGCAACATCCAGGTGCTGGGGGCGGCGAGCTACGCCGCGCCGCTGCTGTCGACGCTGGTGCTGATCGCCGCCGGCTTCGCCGAGCCGTCATGGCGCATCCTCGCCGCCTGCGTGCTGATCACCGGCGGCGCGGCACTGGCGGCGAAATCGCTGTTCCTGCGCAAGCCGGCTGCGAGCGAGGCAAACGCATGATGCCGTTTCCCGGCGGCATCGACGCCAATGCCAATGCGACGCTGGTGTTTTCGCTGGCGGCAGCGGTGATCTACGCGTTCAGCCTCGGCATGCCGCCGCGCCTTTCGCGGTCGGCAGCAAGGACATTGGCGGCGGCGATGCTGGCGGTGCTGGTCGTGCAGCAGGGCGGGCCATGGCTGCTCGTCGCCGCGCTGGCCTTCAGTGCCATTGGCGACGCTTTCCTGTCGCGCGACGGCGAGAAGGCTTTTCTTGGCGGCACGGCCAGTTTTCTTGCCGCGCATGTGCTTTACGTCGCGCTGTTCCTGCGCTCCGGCGGCGGCCTCGGGCAGCTTTTGGCCGAACCGTGGCGAGCAGTGATCGTGCTGGCGCTGACCGTATTCGCGCTGGCCATGCTTTTCGCGCTCTGGCGCCGCGTTGGCCCCGCTTTGCGTTTGCCGATCAGTGTGCATGCCGCGGCAATCCTCGCCATGGGCATTGCCGCGCTCACCCTGAACAGTGCCTGGGCCGTCGGCGGCGTCGTCCTGCTCATGCTGTCCGACGGGTTGCTTGCTTCGGAAAAGTTCCTGCTGCCCGCCATCTCGCCGTACCGCGTCTGGATGCGCCACGCAGTCTGGGCGCTGTATTATGCCGGCCAGCTGGCGATCACGCTGGGTTTTCTTTTGGGTTAGGTGTGCCTAGGTGTTTAGTCCCGGCGTTTGATGGGTGGGATCGAGTCGGAACCGTTCGGGCTCTTTTGCCCAAATTTTGCAGATGAACTCATAGGGTGTG
>NZ_JAMYSE010000185.1:0-2828 GCF_040321795.1 Mesorhizobium sp. M0244
GTGCGGCACTATCCGGTGTTGAGCCATATTGCTTTTGAGAGCGAAGGATGCGGCTGATCGCCGTCGCATAGCGGCTGATCTCGGCGTCGATCTGGGTTGGGGTAAAGCCTCGGCGTTCGAGCTTCTTCCGCTCCTGTGCAACATGCAGCGACCAGTAGCGCTGTCCGGCTTGGTAGGTGCGAGCGTTCAGCGCGGTTGGTATGCTGCGAAGACGTAACCTTGCACCTCGACTAAGGCGATCGGTCCCTTGGGAACAGTGCCGTCGGTATGGAAAGATCGCATCGGCACTGTCCTTCCAGCCCTGATTGAAGAGGCCCGTATCCGCTGCCCTGCTGTAGGTAACGAACCCTCCCCGTTGCGGGCTCCGACTTCTTCCATCGAAGCCGTGGCAGCACCCAGTGATTCCCAAATGCGATCGACAAAGTCCTCATCTCCGGTCCTGTCGGCCGAACGGCAACTCGCGAAGCACGGCCATCTCGCCCTTGCGCGTTTCGTGCATGATCTTGCCTGGGTCCGCGTCTCCGAAGACGGAAGTCTCGGTCGATTGGTAGCGGGCGAGAAACGCCAGCACGCCACGGGCAAGCTCGGGATTGAGCCAGAGCATCTGCAAGGCGGAAATGACTCCGTCGCGACCAAAGGCGGTTGAGAACCACGGAATGCCGGCATACGGGTATGGTCCCGTCTCGAGGTCGGTTGTCAGGAGCGCGATGTCGGCACGTGTGCGGGCCAGCCAGTCATTGAACACGCGTCCGGAACTGAAAACGGTGGCGCCTTGCCGGCGCTTTGAGCGAATCGCACATCGCGCTCGCGCAGCGGCGGCACGAAACCGGTCACTGGACGGAATCTCTTCGCCGTGACCGACCATCCAGATGGAGGATCCTGCGGTCACGGCTCGGCACGACAATGCGGAACTCGGCGTAACTGGAATGCACCTGATCCGGCTCCGCAATGACCGACTGGCGCGCCACATTATCAAGCCCTTCGTACCGAAATGTGACGCTTGCCTCACCAATCAGCGCGTCATGGGGCACGACCGCGATGGCTACGCGTGGTGCCGCGCACCGCGAACATGTCTCGGAAATCGGCATCGAAGTCGACACGGACCGGCAACGCAATCTCGCGCGCGAAGTAGTTGGTGAAGGTAATGCGCTCGAGCAACGGGGGGCTTCGCGCGAGCCAGTTATCCGATCTGCCGCTCAGAAATTTTTACCAAATATTCCGACCTCCTGATGGAACCCATTCGTTGCGGGCGAGTTGCGGCTCATTGGGACGGACTTCCCGAACATGACAACCAGCAACAAAGCAGACCATCAGTCTGTCTCCGAAGCGTTTCGGAAACTGATCCGTTCCGAAGGCTATCGTCATAACGTACAAACGTTCTTAAATCTGGGGGTCGAACCAGAACTGCCGCCAACCCTACAGTCATTACTTGCGGCTATTGATCGGGCCAAACAGGCCCCGACGGAAGAAGGTCCCTAGCCGGCTGGGTGAGCGTCAAAGCGGAAGAGTACAGAGGCTCGCTGCGTGCTTGTTCTCTAATCCCCTCTTGGAAATTTCCTACAAACATTCCCTTGATTTTTCCCGACAGAGGGTCATGAATGTTCCGCGTGGGTTCTCGCTGAGGTGGGAGGCCTGGTATGAACGTTTGGACGAACTGCCGACCCATCAAAGTGACTGCCAATGAGCTTGTTGAAGAGCTGATTTTACGAGCCCGGCGCGGCCAAATCATCATCTCCGTCAAAGAGACTATCGCAGCGGTGCGCCGAGACGGCCCGCATCTGGCGGAAAGTGACTGCGAGCTGGTGGAGCTTATTGTCGATCTTGCCCCAACCTTTGGCATGTTCGTCGCGTTCGACCTTCGCGAATAGCCTGATGGCAGGTTCTTCCCTCCGGTATACGTCGGGACGATTCGACCCAAGGTTGTGGACGAAAGGCGGATCGAAGCGCTCTATGGTCGGAGGAGGTCTGCGCGCGAGCCAATTATCCGATCACCGATCAGAAACTCGAGCTAAAAATTGCTGACTGTTGCGGCCTAGCACCGTGCCAATTCGTACGATTCGTACATGGCGTTGATGTCGGTCAGGAAGTGAGTAGATTCCCCTTCGGCGTGTCCCTGGGGAGGGCCGGATGAGCGTCGCGCAAAGGGTCGGTCCGCTTCTAGAGCAAGCAATCACTGTACTCCTCAACAGGGCGGACCGTCGCGACACGGTCTCGATCAAAGCGGCACTACGCGAAGCTCGGGAGGCTGCGCCTTATTTGGTGGCCTCCGACGAAGAACTGACCGAGGCGATCCTCGAGGCAGCAACTGCCATGGGCCTCTGCGTGCCTTTCGACGGTCGCGAATAGCTGTCAGCCAGCTTCGCTTGTCGTGACCTGGCAATGGCGACCGTGTGCTGCCATTCATTCTCGACATTCCCGCCTTGGCGTGACAGCCCTCACATTAACGCTCTCGCCGAGGACGAATAAGCATCGGATGCCGCAGATTTCCGAATGGTCCTTTGAGGCGATCGCCGCAATGGCTAGACCGACAACAAGCGAAATGACTAGGGCGACACCCACCGGAAGATGATGCATACCGGCTTCGTACCGACCGCTCGGATAAACGTCGATGGACGTTTGGAAACACCCGTCACGGACTCAGACCATCCCTAACAAATGGTTAGCCGTCCTCATCGCTGAGCCGGTTTATAGAGAGGAAACCCGCTAGCCGCCCTAAGGCCCCTTCATGGCTCGCCACTGGTTCAACCCTCCGGTCCCCGTCAAGACCGAGCGTCCCGGGATCATTCGCAACGTCAACAACGCCGAGACAGCCGGCGAGGAGCTGATGA
>NZ_JAMYSE010000186.1:0-2815 GCF_040321795.1 Mesorhizobium sp. M0244
GATGACAAACCGCTCAGCGGCAGCGCAAGATCGTTCATGGTGGGTGTGGTCTCCGGGAAATGGTTCGGATCGGCTTAAGCAACCAAATCCTACGTCATTTCAACGGCTTGCCCCACATCCACCAACCCCCATGAATTTGGTTAGGTTGATGCGGCGTGCCGCCGCCGTGAGGCCGCGCTCGGTCAGCAGCGCGTCGAGAACGACGAGAAGATTCAGATCGAGCCCTTTGAAACGCATGTCTTAGCTATCCATAGCGTGGATGCATTTGATTGAAACAAACGATTTTACCAATTTTCCGGAATGTCGCATGGACTTGGCAGGACCTCACGTGCGCCGATCACTGCCTCTATCGCGTGGCGAGTCCCTTGAGAAGAGCCCGAAAGAGGAAATCTGTCGCGTGCGGTGGAGATTGTACTGGGAATGAGAGGCAGCGCTCCGATCATGTCGAACTCTCCGACGAATGGCGGACCGGTACAATAGTTGATCGCAACTGGTCCGGAGCTATGAAACATCTCGATTACATATGAGGTGCCGAGTGAATACGCTGACAGCACCCACCGTCGCAGCGTTTAGCTGACGTTTGACGACGGTTCCTATCCATTTACACGCAGATTCTTGATGTGCTGGCGCAAAAGCGGGAGGCCGGCGACTTTTCTTCGTCATCGGGCTGACGCCGCAGAAGCCGGAACTCGTCCGGTTCCTATGGGCATTGGGCTTGGTCGGTCGCACAGGCTCTATGAGGGGCAATTTTGGCAACGCGACGCGACTCGGGTTTTGAACGACGCCGAAAACGCAAGCTGGAAAGGAACAAGATGGCAGATCAACTCGCCAACGAAATAATCGCCATGATCAAGAAGCGCGCCGCGTCGGAGGGCGGCATAGCGCCTGCCACAGGCGGCGAGATAACGGCTGCCACGGGACTGACTTCGCTCGGTATCGATTCACTGGGATTGGCGGACGTTCTCTGGGACCTGGAGCAGGCCTACGGCATCGAGATCGAGATGAATACGGCCGAGGCATGGTCGGATCTCCAGAATGTTGGGGACATGGTGGAAGCCGTGCGCAGCTTGCTCGCTAAGGGGGTGTGAATGGACAGGCGCGTCGTGATTACTGGGATTGGCGGGATTTGCGGGCTTGGGACCAACGCCGCCGCCATTTGGACAGAGATGCGAGAAGGCCGCTCCGCCATCGGCCCAATCGTCAACTCCGAGCTCCATGAATTGAGGGTCAGGATCGGTGCCGAGATCAAGGCGCTGCCGGAGCATGACATCGACGGCAAGCAACTCATCTCCATGGACCGCTTCAGCCTGCTCGCTGTGCTTGCGGCGCGCGAAGCCATGCGTCAGGCCGGACTTTCCTCCAAAGAGGGAAATAGCTATCGCTTCGGTGCGACGGTGGGCGTTGGCGGCTGCGGGTGGGATGCGATCGAGCAAACTTACCGCGCCATCCTTCTGGGCGGTAAGCGTGCCGCTCTCTTGACTGTACCCAAGGCGATGCCGGGTGCCGCTGCCGGCCAGGTGAGCATGAGTCTCGGCCTGCGCGGGCCGGTCTTCGGCGTCACGTCCGCCTGTTCCTCGGCAAACCATGCGATTGCCTGCGCGGTGGACCAGATCAGGCTCGGCCGGGCCGACGTGATGCTTGCCGGCGGCAGCGAAGCGCCGCTCATATGGGGTGTGCTGAAGGCATGGGAAGCGATCCGCGTGCTTTCGCCCGATACTTGCCGGCCATTCTCGGCCGATCGCCAGGGCCTGTCGCTTGGTGAAGGCGCCGGCATGGCGGTGCTGGAAAGCTACGAGCATGCCCTGGCTCGGGGCGCCACCATCCTTGCCGAAATTGCCGGTGCCGGCCTTTCCGCCGATGCGTCCGACATCGTCGCGCCGACTGTCGAGGGGCCGGAGGCAGCAATGCGGGCCTGCCTTGCCGATGCCAGGCTGGACGCCGAGGATGTCGACTATCTCAACGCGCACGGCACCGGCACCAAGGCCAACGACCAGATCGAGACGGCGGCGATCAAGCGCGTCTTCGGTCAGCACGCCTTCTCAATGTCCATTTCTTCTACCAAGTCCATGCACGCGCATTGCCTCGGCGCGTCCGGCGCGCTCGAGTTGATCGCCTGCGTGATGGCTATCCGCGAGAGCGTCGTGCCGCCGACTGCCAATTATCGTGAGCTGGACCCCGATTGCGATCTCGACGTCACGCCCAATGTGGCACGCGAGCGCAAGGTGCGCGTGGCACTGAGCAACTCCTTCGCCTTTGGCGGCACGAACGCGGTTCTGGCGTTCAGGCAGCTGTAGAAGCCATGAGAGATGCCTCCGGCAACATTATCTCTCGCATCCAGATGCTTGCCGGATAACTATTGTGAAGGGCGGGTCATTGACCGCCTCGGCGAATGCGGGAAGTGGCAGCGGAAGCTCGACGATCCGGGGGTATCGTCTTTGCGAAATTCTTAACTGTTGAAGCGGCTTGGACGTACCGCCGCCCCGTAAAAGGTAAGCGAGGCCCTGCGGGCTCGGCTTGAGGGTCTGAAGCTGTACACGACAATGTCTGGAAGCGGCAGGGTCGGCTCTGCGCCCGTTATAGTCGCCTGAGTGCTGCCGGCCCGGCCGCGCCGCGGGCGCCGTCAACGAACTCCTTGAACCTGCGGACCTTGCCTGTCTTGGCCGACGCTTCGAAGCGCGCCGTCGTGCTGGCCTCCAGATCCGCGACATGCTTGCGCAGGGTCGTGGTGGGCGCGAGGCCAAAGATGAAGTCGACGTCGTTGGCGCGGCACCAGTCGATGACCTGCGGGTTGCAATAATGGCTATCGCCGCGGAGC
>NZ_JAMYSE010000187.1:0-2614 GCF_040321795.1 Mesorhizobium sp. M0244
CACCTCATATCCGCCGTACAAGTGCCTCGACCGCCGATCGGATCGGCGGGCTGCAGCTTATGTCAAAGGCCATTGTCAGCAATCATGAGAGTGGGGTTTTCAAGAGCGGAAGTCCGCGCAAACGGTTGGCTCGCCTACCCTCAACTCTCGCGTCTAGCCCAAGTCGCGCCCTTAGACATGAGTCAGCAAGCGTTTCTGGCCAGATGCAAGAGTCTGCATGAAATTTCGCAGTGCGTGCCGGATGGGTTCCTCAAATCCCTCTTGGAAAAAGCTGGATGCGCCCGAGCAACAGTTAAACAACTCGGAGGTTTCAAGCTATTAGAAAGCCTCTTGAATATCATCGAACGCCTAAATGCCAACGAGGAACTTAGGGATGCCTTCCAAAGCGAGGTAGAGCCCGAGGGTTGGCGTAGCAGGAATGCCGCAATGGCACCTCTGTTTCTAAATAATGATCTAAGAATCGCTGACGCACACGAAACGATTGGGGAGACTTTGCAAACGCTCCGGAAACTTGGATTTGATACCGCGAACCTAAACGACGGATATGGCCGAGCTTTGGATTCCGTTACAGATGGCGTTATCGACGGATTTTCGCGGATAAATCATGCAATTGTCGACTTGTTAAGTCGTTAGAGCCCCCTTCACCGATACCTCGCCTGGTTCCACTTGTGGCCGAGCAGCGACAGGATGATGATCAGGCCGTTGAAGAACTGGACGTAGAAGCCGCTCAGTCCCGCCGCCACGACGCCGGTCTGGATGAAGGAGACTGTGACGGCGCCGATCGCGCCGCCGACGACGGTGCCGATGCCGCCCCAGGTCGGGGTGCCGCCGACAAACACCGATGCCAGCACCGGCAGCAGGTAGCCGTCGCCGGCCGTCGGCCACCAGGTGAAGTTGATCATCACCGAAAAGGTGCCGGCGATCGCCGCGCCGATGCCGACGAAGACGAACACTTTTACGCGCACGCGCTTGACATCGATGCCCATCTGCTGGGCGCTGTCGGGATTGTCGCCGACCACCTTGACCTGCGCGCCGAAGCGATGGCGGTTGTAGAGCAGCGCCGACAGCACGACGAAGGCGATGGCCCAGAAGATCTGCACCGGAATGCCGTAGAGCTGGCTGGAGAAGATCTTGTAGGCCCAACTGTCGGCAAGGCCGGTCAGCGCCGTCGACCTGCCCTCGTTGATGATCTGGATCAGGCCGCGCAGCAGGAAATTCATGCCGAGCGTGGCAATCAGCGACGACAGCCCGCCATAGACGACCAGCGAGCCGACCAGGAAGCCGAGCAGCATGCCGGTGACGATTGCGGCGGCGATGCCGAGGAACGGGTCGTAGCCGGCCTGCACGACCAGCGCAAACACCCAGGAGGCAAAGCCCATCGTCGCCGGAAACGACAGGTCGATCTCGCCGCAGGTGACGACGAAGACCAGCGGCACCACCACGAACAGCGCCACCGGCAGCGTGGTGAGTACGGAGCTGTAGAGATACCAGGTGGTGAAGACGATCGGGTTGGCGATCATGAACACCGCCATCATGACGATGAACACGGCAAGCGTGCCGAGCGCGGCGCGGTTGTCGAGGATGAACCCGCGCAGCCAATTGTCGGACGGGTGTCTCCACTCTTTCCCGGCGGTTTCGCCATGCGTGCCGCCGAGGGGGCTCTGCAGATCGGGTTCCATGGTCTTGCTCATCGTGCCGCCCTCCCCGCATCGCCCGCGTCGTGCAACCCCGGCAATCCGCTGGGGTGGGCGACGTCTTCCATGAAATTGATCAGGTCTTCGGCCGACTTGACCTCGCTGCGGTCGGCGGTGAGCGCGACCTTGCCGCGGTCCAGCACCACGAAACGATCGGCGATATCGAAGACGTGGTGGATGTTGTGGCCGATGAACAGGATCGAGCGTCCGCTCGCCCGCACCTGGCGCACGAAGTGGAAGACCTTGGCGGTCTCGGTCAGCGATAGCGCGGTCGTCGGTTCGTCGAGGACTATCAGCTCCGCCTTCTTGTAGATGGCCCGCGCGATCGCCACGCCCTGGCGTTCGCCGCCCGAGAGCTGGCCGACGATCGACTGTGGCGTGAACACTTTCGAGGTGAAGCCGATCTCGCGCATCAGCCGGCTCGCCTCCGCGATCTCCTTGTTGACCTTCAGCCAGCCAAGCCAGCCGGTGAGCTCGCGGCCCATGAAGATATTGCGCACGATCGTCTGCTGCACGGCGAGCGCCCGGTCCTGGAACACGGTCTCGATGCCGGCGTCGCGCGAGCGCGCAGGGCTCCATCCGGTCACCGGCTTGCCGCGGACGAGAATCTCGCCGCTGGTCGGTTTGACCACGCCGGACAGGATCTTGATCAGCGTCGACTTGCCGGCGCCGTTGTCGCCGATCAGGCCGACCACCTCGCCGCGATCGACGCTGAGATTGACCCCGCCCAGCGCATAGACCTGGCCATAGGACTTGCTGATGTCGCGCAGTTCGATGATGCGTTCGGCCATGGCGATCCTCGCTTGATTGTCGCGTGCCGGCTTTTTCGCCGGCGGTCCCGCCCGCCGGGGGCGCGGACCCGCCGACCGCGTGGGGGGGACACGCCGCGCCGCGTGGGGGGCCCGGCGGCAGGCGGGGGT
>NZ_JAMYSE010000188.1:0-2599 GCF_040321795.1 Mesorhizobium sp. M0244
ATCGCCGGCTATTTCTTGCCTCAGCCTTGGTCCTTTGCTGAGCCGGCGACCGAGTGCATCGACGAAATTGTCATAACGCTGCAAACCCTTCGCGCAGGCTTCGGCCTGAGCGGATTCCGGCAAGTCTGGGGTCGAGTTGAGCCAAAACCGGACGAACAATGCTAGCGTCTCAATAGCAATTCCGACGTCACGCTCGACATGCTGCACGCGTCGATCGATCTGGTCGAGGCGGCGAGTTATCGCCGCTTGCTTCCGCTCTTCGGCATCCGGCGACAGAAACGATGCGAGTGCAGCCTCGGCGACCAGTGACAGCGAGACCTCGCGCCGCCCAGCGTAATCAGCCTGTGCGTTCATCACGTCAGGATCAAGATAGGCAGAGAGATGTTTTTTCTTGGCGTTCTTCATGGGCTCAAAGCTCAATGCCATCACTGGGGTCAAGAGCGGCCTGACGTGCTGCGCGTCTCATGGCTTGATCGACACTGCGACGACGTACGGCGTCATCGTCGGGCTCGTCCCGGTCGAGATCGAACTCATCATCGCGCCGTGCCGTTCGCTCCGCTGCGATGTCCTCGTGTTCGGGAAGCTCGGGTTGACGGCGGATGCCGCCGTTGGCCGGATCGTCGTCCTGCTGATCCGTGGCGGACCTCGCTTCTTGAGAAATGCCCTCCTGCTTCGTGAGACCCGTCGTGCCGGTCCAGTCGTCAGAGCGTTCAGTTTTCAAGCTCTCGCCGTCTTTCGGTGGCGGCAGGACACGCTCGGTAAGCCGCTGATCGGCGAAGTAGCGTGCCTTCTTCGCTCGGATTGGGAACTGGCCCGAGATCATGACGATTGCGTCGGTGGGCCTCGCCCGGAGTCATCAGAGCGCGCGCCGTTTCCTGCCACGACACCATCAGATGCCCGAGCCAGGGCGACAGTCTGTGCCCCGCATAGTTCTTCATGGCGCGCAACTCGGTCGCGGTCCCCAGAGAGTCTGAGACGCGCTTGTCTCCAGCTTGAACCCTTTGATAGCGCCCAATTAGTTTCGATTCTGTCGGCTGGCCTGCATCAAGAGGTGTGCTGCCACTTGATCCCCAAAGCAGAGCAAGCTGGCGTCATTGTCCCTCCGATCTGGCGCTGCTGGGCCGCGTCTTCGATCGGTTGGAAGTTGAGGGCCAATCCAGGCGGCCAACATGTAGCTCACACATTCACGGCCGCGACGCTGGTCGCGCGAATAAATGATGGGCCTCGTCGAAAACGGCCCTTGGGAGGACCCGAAGGTCGCTTGCTTCGTAGGGGAGATGCTCGAGATACTGCGTCGTCAGCCGGGCAACCACTTGCGCTTGGGCCAGGTCGCGACGGCGCTTGATTGGCTCGCGGTCAGCTCGTTTTGAGACCCAAAATTTGTGAGCGGCAAAAATACGCGGATCGGGAACCACGAGCCGTAACGGTCCGCCTTTTTCATCGATGGCGATTGCTTCGAAAGCAGGGGCATTTTCCAACCATGCCAGGCCGGCGATCTCGGCGGCCACCAATTCGTCGTCGGCCTTCCCGATAGTTTCCCGGCTCGGCTTCCACGCCGGGTTTGCGAGCGGCTTGATCAGATCGACGAGGTATCCGTCGCGGTTCACCGCGCGGAACGTAGCGGATGAACGCTCGAAAGACCGATCGACCTTGCGCAAAAGGTTGATGAGCGCTCCATCTTCGACGTTGGCGCCAGACATGATCCTGAGGGACTGGCGCGAGTCCATGAGGAGATCGATATCTTGCGTCGATGTGATTCCGGGATCCACGAACACTCCCGCCGACGCCTCATAGGCGTAGATCGCATTCGTGCCTGCAATACGAATGCCTTCCCCGAGAAGACCGGCGTTATCGATTGCTCTGACAATTCTTGCGGCGATCAGGGGAACACGCCCAAGCCGGAGCGCGCGATTGACAGCAGATTGGCGCTCCATCAGCTCCTGTCGCGCAGAGAGCGTTTCTTGGGCGGACGCGCGAGCGGCTTCCCAATCCGCCTTGACAGCTTCGCTCGCCGGCGAGCGCCGACCCTCTGCCTTTTGGTGTCGTACGCCAGCGGCGTCGTAGTAGCTTCGCATCAAATGGTCGATGCCGTTCACGGTGTGCCAGACGAGGGATCCCCGAAAGCTCTTCGCCTTCCTTTGGGCCTCTTTGAGCGCAATGAAACGTTGGTCGGAATTGACTTTTTCCCGACGCTGATCGTTATTTAATTCAACAAAATCAGTCAATTCAACAGTTACCATGCGTTTAACTCGGATCTGTTGCAAGACACAATAGGCGGCGGAGCGGCCGATTGCAACAGCTCTCACGCGATTCCATTGCGACTGTTGAAGTGGCTGTATCAACTAAAAAATATGACGACAGCTTTTCTACGACAGCGCAGTCGAAGCAAAAGCGCCGCTCGAAGGCGGCCTTCGCTGGTTCTCTTCGATCCGCAGACCGGGCCGATGCAAACGGTCAGAGAAGGCTAACAATGTGGCGGAACAAATCATGATCATTTCTCATTGTGGTGATCATCAAGGGAGATTGAGCATGGTCGACCGGCACAACCCAAAAATCGAGGCATCGGCAAATGTCGAAAAGGACCCGGAAGATTGGGTCA
>NZ_JAMYSE010000189.1:0-2552 GCF_040321795.1 Mesorhizobium sp. M0244
GACTGTGCCCATGAGGACTGGCCCTGCTGGCAGCGGATTGCCCGCCATGCGTCGCGAACGGATGCGAAATCCAGGTCTTCGGACCCGAAGTGCCGTGCGGCGGCCGCAACATGCTCCTCGGCCGCGCCGAACTGGCCGCGCTGCGCGAGCCTGGCCAGCAGAGCCAGATGCGCACGGCCGTCGAACGGGGCGAGCTCCAGCCATTTTTCGAGATGCGAGGACGCGTCATCGGAATCGCTGGGGAGACGCTCGACAAGTTGCTCGAGCACTGCAGCGTGGCATGAGCTGAAGCGGCGGCGCTGAGCGGTCAACCAGCTGTTGAAATGCGGGCTGCGGTCGATCTCCAGCCCGTCGAGGAAATCGCCGGCGAACAGCCGGGAAAGAGCCAGCAGGCGTTCGAGCTCGAGCGTCTCTATTCCCTTCGTCGCGGCCGAGGCAATCTCCACGGCATCCACGGATACACCGTTCAGGTCGAGCGCGACCGTGTCACCTTGCCTCCCAATCCTGGGGCGATCGGGTTCGTCGAGAACGCCTCGAAGTTTGCTGAGGCACCAGCGAAGCTCGCCGCGCGGGTCGTTCGGCACATCCCACAAAAGCTCGCAGAGCCGGCTGCGGCCGACAGGATGCGGCGCCAGCGCCAGATAGGCGAACAGCGCGCGCAGCTTGCGCGACTTCGGAAGCGCGACGGAGGTGCCGTTGCGGATAATCGTAAGCGGGCCAAGCAGGCGCACGGAAAAGCCGACCACCCCGCCGTCGAGGCTCGATCGGGCAGATTCCACGTGCGTTTCCACGCCTGCTCCCACGCTGGCCAGTCGGCCTTTGGTTTATCACCAAACGCGACACGGTGCATCCGGCAGCGAATTTCCGCGCCGGATGCTGGCATTGCCACATTGCCTGCGAGGCAACCGTAGCGCGGCAAGGTCTCGAAACCTCGCCGCCCAAGCCACCGGTCTGTAACCGGCCCGTGACGACAAAAGACAACGACAAAGCGAGGAGATCGACATGTTGCATCAACAGAAAATCAGAACCACCGCCGGGCGCGGCCGCCTGTTCGACAGCATTCTCGACACGGTCGGCGATACGCCAGTGATCCGGATCAACAATCTCGGACCGGACCACGCCACGATCTATGTGAAGGCCGAGTTCTTCAATCCTGCCGCCTCGGTGAAGGACCGGCTAGCGCTCAACATCATCGAGGAGGGCGAGCGCAGCGGCGCCTTGAAGCCGGGGCAGACGGTCGTCGAGGCGACCAGCGGCAACACCGGTATCGGCCTGGCCATGGTCTGCGCCCAGAAGGGCTATCCGCTGGTGGTGACGATGGCCGACAGCTTCTCCATCGAACGCCGCAAGCTGATGCGCATGTTAGGCGCCAAGGTGGTGCTGACGCCGCGCGCCCAGAAGGGTTTTGGCATGTACAAGAAGGCCGTGGAACTGGCCGAAGCCAACGGCTGGTTCCTTGCTGGTCAGTTCGAGACCAGGGCCAATGCCGCCATTCATGAAGCGACGACGGCGCGCGAGATCATCAACGATTTCGCCGGGTCGCGGCTCGACTGCTTCGTCACCGGCTATGGCACGGGCGGCACCGTCGTCGGCGTCGGGCGCGTGCTGCGGCAGGAGCGTCCGGAGACCCGGATCGTGCTCGCCGAACCGGCCAACGCGCAGCTGATCGGCAGCGGCAAGCCACAGCAGCGCGGCGCCGGCGGCGCGCCTGCCGCCAGCCATCCGGCCTTCGAACCGCACCCGATCCAGGGCTGGACGCCCGACTTCATTCCGGACGTGCTGCAGGAGGCGATCGACGCCAGCCTCTATGACGAGGTGGTGCCGATTGCCGGGCCGGAGGGCATGAAATGGGCCAAGGCGCTGGCGCAGAAGGAAGGGATTTTCACCGGCATCTCCGGCGGAGCGACCTTTGCCGTGGCGCGGCAGATCGCGGAAAAGGCTGCACCCGGCTCGGTGATCCTGTGCATGCTGCCCGACACCGGCGAGCGCTATATGACGACGCCGCTGTTCGACGGCATCGAAGCCGAGATGGACGCCGAGGAGACCGCGCTTTCACAGTCGACGCCCGGCTGCCAGTTTCCGGCATGACGGCGGCACATCGGGAGCGGCCTGCATGGACACGAAGCCTGGATTGGCCGTCACGGCCCCCGAGGAAACGCTTGACCCCTCGAACTGGGCCGACGTGCAGGTCCTGTCGTATCGGATCGTCGACGATGCCGTCGCTTACCTGCGCGATGTCAGAGAGCGTCCCGTGTGGCAGGAGATGCCGGTTGAGGTGACGACGTTCTTCACGGCACCGCTGCCGCGTTCGCCGGCGCCGCTGGCCGAAATCTATGGCGACGTCACCAGGAACTTGATGCCCTACCCGATGGGCAACGTCCATCCGCGCTTCTGGTCCTGGTATATGGGCTCGAGCAATTTCACCGGCGCGCTCGGCGATTTCCTGGCGGCGATCCAGGGCTCCAACCTCGGCGGGCGGGCCCCCACGCGCCCCCGGGGGGGGGGCTGCGGGGGGGGGGCGGGGGGGTGTCGGGTGGGCGTCAACGCCCCCC
>NZ_JAMYSE010000190.1:0-2455 GCF_040321795.1 Mesorhizobium sp. M0244
CAGCGTCAGATGTGTCGCCAGCCGGTACTGGCTGACCGAAACCCGGTCGGCCAGCCCGGACGCCACCATCCACCAGCCTATCGCGCCCTGCAGGCCGCCGAGAAGGAGAATGCCCAGCAATTTCGTGCCGAGGCCGCGCTCGATGCGCCGCGTCACCCAGAAGAACAGCAGCGGCAAGGCGAAAACCACCCCGACACTGCGCGCCAGGATGCGGTGCACCCATTCCCACCAGAAGATCGACTTGAACGCCTCGATGCTCATGCCCTTGTTGAGTTCGGCATACTGCGGGATCTGCTGGTAGCGCTGAAACTCCTCCTGCCACTCGGCATCATTGAGCGGCGGGATGACGCCATGGATCGGCTGCCATTCGGTGATCGACAGGCCGGAATCGGTGAGCCTTGTGGCGCCGCCGACCAGCACCAGCGCAAACAGCACCAGGAGCACGACATAGAGCCAACCGCGCACCAGCGCACGGTTGCGAAGGTCGCGATCGCGGGCCGCGAAAGGCGCGGCGTCGGATATGGCAGCAGCCATGGGTTTGCCCCGGCAGTTGAAGTCGCGGATTGGTGAACCATCGCAACCCGGCTTGCAAGGCCGGGCGGCGCGGCACGCCGTCGCGCCGTTTCTGGCGGGTTGCGCGTATCGGCTGTTCGGCCTAAGCGATAGCGATCAACGAGATCGCGCCATGCCCATTCGCCTGAAAAAGCTGATCGGAAGCTTCCTGCTGGTTGTGCTGGTCGTCGTCTATGCGCTGGTCGCCTCAATCGTGGCGGTTGCGCAGCTGTCGCAGTCCGGGCCCCTGACGCACTTTATCTTCTTCCTGCTCAGCGGGCTTTTGTGGGTGCTGCCGGCAATGGGTATCATCAAATGGCTGATCCTGGAGCCGCGGCCGAAGGGCCGAGGCCACAGCTAGATTGTCACCACCATCTTGCCGGCATTGGCCAGCGGCGTCGTCACGCCCGACAACATGGTTCGGATGTGGGCGACGCTCTGATAGCGGCCATTGACCGAAATGCGCGGTAGGGCATGCAGGAAGCCGGCATGCTCGGCGCGGAGTATGCCGTGGCGGGTCGTCACCGCCGAGGCATAGCCGGCACCGCGGACAAGGCCTACTTCGCGGCGGCCGACGGCGCTGGCATAACCGTAGGGATAGGCGAAATGGTGCGGCGCCTCGCCGAGTTTGGCCTGCAATATGCGCTTGACGTCGCCGATCTCATGCCGCGCGTCGCTCTCGGAAAGCCGCTTCAGATTGCAATGATTGACGCTATGCGCGCCGATCGTCACCAGCGGGTGCGCGGCCATGGTGCGGATCTCGTCCCAATTCATCAGCGTGCTCGGGCGCAGCCCATCCAACTCGATGCCGTTCGAACGCGCCAGATCGCGCAACACCGCACGCTGATCCTGCTCGCGCACCTTCAGCGTCAGATAGGCGTGCAGGCGCGCATTGGCCTGGACCTTTTTTCCCGGACTCGAGCAGTCGACCGTCACCGGGCCGTCCGGCGTCGTCAGCGTCAGGCGATCGCGCGCATTGACGATGTCCTCGACCACGTCCCACCACAAATCGGCAGCACCGTCGATCAGTCCCGGCGCGACGTAGATGGTGATCGCCGCGCCGTGCTTCTCCAGCACCGGCAGCGCCTCGGTCATGTTGTCTCGATAGGCGTCGTCGGCGGTGATCGTCGCGAACTGGCCGTCCTTGTCGCCGGCCTTGATGCGCTCGATCGCCTCGTCTAGCGTGACGAACTTGTAGCCGTTCGCCTTCATGTCGGCGATCACGGCATCGAGAAACCCGGGCGCGATGTTCAAGTGGCGGTTGACGCCGTTCGGCTTTTCCGGCGTCGCGGTGACCCGATGCAGCATCAGGATGGCGCCGATGCCGCCGATAAACGGCTTGGCCAGAGGCGCGAGACCGGAATAGCGGGCGAGATTGAGCGCCAGTTTGCGGATTGCCTCGCCCCCGTCGATCATTCATTCACCTTTTGCGCCTAGGCTCATCAAGCATGGAAATGCCCCTGCGCGGACCTCCAATCGCGACGAATACGCCCTAAGGATTGAGGTATGGTTGACGCCACCGCGTCATTTGACGGCAATCGGCTGGCAGTCAGCGAGGCGTCGCCGTGTGCCTTGCCGGCCGACAAAGCCGGCCTGTCGACCTCGGTTGCCGATAGTGCGGCGCTGGCGGCGTATGCCGAATTCTGCTGTTCGGCGCTATTTGCCCCGGCGCAGAGCGCAGGCTGGATCCTGAACTGGGCCGCACATACCGGCGCCGACGTTGTCGTTGCGACGCTGCGCGCCGACGACAGGCCGGTTTTCTCGCTGGCGCTGGAGGTCACCCGCAGCGGAGCATTCCGCGTTGCCCGCTTCATGGGCAGCCGCCATGCCAACGGCAATTTTGCCGCCGCCGACCCGCAATGGCTGGCGAATGCCGATATCGCGGCGATCCGTTCGATGCTGG
>NZ_JAMYSE010000191.1:0-2393 GCF_040321795.1 Mesorhizobium sp. M0244
GCACCTCATATCCGCCGTACAAGTGCCTCGACCGCCGATCGGATCGGCGGGCTGCAGCTTATGTCAAAGGCCATTGTCAGCAATCATGAGAGTGGTTAAGATCTAACGATTGGTACCCGATCGTAAGCGCGGCCACATCGCGAGCGCCTCCGTCTTCCTATCGGAAGAAATGTCTGACGCCATCTTGCCGCAAATGTTATCTCTAGCGATCCGTCCTCGATCGAAGAAGGATCGCATCAATGGACGATTGGAGAATCGGGAATATCTGGGTAACCAGAATTCTGGAGATGTGCGACCCTCTGGGGACGCCGTCGGAATGGTTCCCCGACTGCACCGACGAAGCACTCGAACCGCATCTTCATTGGCTCACGCCCCGATTGATATCGCCGGCAACCGGCCGGCTTATTCTTCCCATTCAGAGTTTTCTGGTTCGTACCGGCCACCACACCATTCTGGTCGACAGTTGCGTCGGCAACGACAAGACGTGCGCATACTTCCCGCATTGGCATCGCCGCAATGACGGCACCTTTTTGGCGCGCCTGGCGAATGCAGGTGTTGCTCCCGAGCAGATCGACTATGTGCTGTGCACCCATCTTCATATCGACCATTGCGGCTGGAACACACGATTGGTGGACGGGCGTTGGATACCGACATTCCCGAACGCCCGCTACATCATGGCGCGGCGCGAGTTCGAGGCCGCACAGGCCGCCTCCGGCGATGCCGACGAACGGACCTATGAGGACAATGTGCTGCCAATCGTCGAGGCTGGTCGGGCTGTGCTTGTCGATATGGATTATGAACTCGATGGCGAAGTGTGGCTGGAGCCGACGCCGGGCCACACCCCGGGGCACGTAGCCATCGGCCTGAGATCTCGAGGCGTAGGGGCAGTGTTTTCCGGCGATCTCATGCATTGGCCGATGCAATGCATATACCCCGACTGGAGCTTTCGGTACGACACGGACCCTGACCAGGCACGTCGGACGCGGTGGGCATTCCTGGAGGCTTGCTCGGACAATGGACGTATCGTCATGACATCGCATTTTCCCTTGCCGTCGGTGGGAACTATCTCGCGACGCCAGTCATCATTCTGGTTCGAGGATCATCAGCCGCCGTAATCGCCGAGGACGCCGACCACGCGAACCCGAACGGCGGGGGCGATCGCGCTCGGCATGTCCGGCGCGCGGATCGCCGGGAGGGCCGCGCTGGAGGCTTAGCAAATGCACGGCTGGCTCGCGCTCGCCACGATGTGCATCGGCGTCGGACAGGGCGTGACATAAGAGTGGGGTGGGATTCCTTTTCACGAGTGCGCATGCGAGTCTGTTGCATGCGCGCAGGAATATCGTTCACCGTTTCGCCAACCGATCGCCAGCGACTGACGGCGCTCATCCGGGATCGCAATGCGCCGCAGAAGCATGTCTGGCGCGCCGCCGGTCTCCCGGAGCGCGCTCCGGAAGACCAGCGGCAGCGCTATACTGGGGAAGATTCAAACGGCACTTCTGGGGAGTATTGAGCCGGCATCGACAATGTGCAGTGCGGCCACCCGTTCGGCATGCCCGTCGGCCAACATCAGGCAGGCTTCGACCAGCAGGCCGTGGCGGTTCTCCATCAGCCCATGCCCCATGAAGCACAGCTTGGCCTCTTTGCCCCGCCCTTTGCGGTAGAGCCTGGCGTCGGGATCGGTGGTCGAGGTATGCGTCTCGTTCGACCGTTTCTGGCCGTGGAAGTCCGCTTCCGTGTTACGCCCGCCGTCCTGAGCCGGCGGCTCGCCTGAGCTATCTTCGCCCGAGCCGCCCTTCGGCTTGACGCTCTTCATCGACGCCCAGGCCTCGATCAGCGTCCCGTCGACCGAGAAGTGATCCGTAGACAGAAGCTTCTTCACCTTGGGTTGCGCCAGCACGGTCGCAGGAACTTCGCCGCGATGTCGCCCTCCAGCAGCCGATCGCGGTTCTTCAAGAAAACCGAATGGTCCCAGGCCGCATCGTCCACGCCGATTCCGACAAACCAGCGGAACAGAAGGTCGTATTCCAGCCGTTCCATCAAAAGCCGTTCCGAGCGGATCGAATAGAACGCCTGCAACAGCATCGCCCTGAGCAGCTTCTCCGGTGGGATCGACGGCCGCCCGAGCGGCCAGTACAGCGCCGCGAACTCCCGCCCCAGCGCCGAAAGTGCCTCGTTCACAATCGCCCGAATACGGCGCAGCGGATGATCGCGCCGCACCCGTGCCTCAAGGTCCACGTAGCTTATATGAGGAGTGTCAAGGCCTTTAGGGCTCCGCTTTTTTAGGTCCGTTGGTTTTGCGTATCCATGGTCTGAGCCCGATTGCATGACGCGGCTCGTTTCCCGAGCCAGATCCAACTTATATACGGTCGCTGTTCGAAACAGCGGCACCAACA
>NZ_JAMYSE010000192.1:0-2351 GCF_040321795.1 Mesorhizobium sp. M0244
GGGGTGGCGCCCTGCGTTCCGCGCGGCCCCCCGTCGCGTTCCCGCCGCCCCCGACCCACCGCCCCCACGTCGGGTGGGGGGGGCAACCCAAGCTGGAATGGAGCCGCGATTCAACACTGAAGGCAGGCCAACTTTGTTCTTGCTTTGTGCCGGCAGCTATGCTACTAATTCGGCTATGGTGCTGATTGGCGCCAATGACCCGCCTCCCGAGGCGGGTTTTTTGTGTGTGCCGAGCATGATCGACAGCTTGGAGGTGCAAGTCCTCTATCCAGCCGACATGGCCTTCACGCTGAACGGCGACCGCATCTCCAGCCTGGTGATCAGCTGAAGTTGAGGGTCATTTAGACCACCCTCGCCGACACGGTGCTTGTTGCTCGCGTTGGATCCTTTGGCTTGATGCAAAACATGACTCTGTTTATCATCTTTTAGTAGAAACGTCGGGCCGGTTGTGGCATGCCGCGATGGCGAGGGCGCCGGCGTCTATGGCGATCTCGGGTTCAACGGCATCGGAAAGGCTGCAGCGATGGAGCAATTGAGCGCGCAAACCCAGATCAGCGGTGCCGCCATCCGGTCGGTGATGGACAGGCTGCGCGCCGAGCACGGCGAGTTCGAGATCGACACCGGCCTTGCCGATCAATGGGAATTTCGCACGCATTACGGCTCGTTGAAGGCCACGCTCGGTGATGAAAGCGTGCTGATCCGGGTCGCGGCCGAAGACGAGACCTGCCTGTCCTACATGAAGATGGCGGTCGCCGGCCATTTTTCGGAACATCTCGGCACGACCAGGGGAATTGCCTGGCAGGGCGATGGCAGCCATGCCGGCACGCCGGTCTTCTTCCGCGAGATCACGGTGGTGTCGTCGACGCGGATTTCTCCGCATATGCAGCGTGTCCGCTTCACCGGCAACGATCTCGGGCGCTTTGGCCGTGGCGGCTTGCATGTGCGGCTGCTGCTGCCGCCGCGCGGCAGGCCGCCGGTGTGGCCGGCGATGGGCGCCGACGGCCTGATGGTCTGGCCGTCGGGCGAGGACACTCTCGTGGTGCGCGTCTACACGATCCGGGCACTGGGCGCCGCAAGCGGCTGGCTGGATGTCGATTTCGTCCTCCACCCGGGCATGGATACGCCCGCCGCAGCTTTCGCGGAAAAGGCGCTTGCCGGCGAGGTCATCGGCATGATCGGACCGGGTGGCGGCGGCGTGCCCGAGGCAGAAAACCTGCTTCTGCTCGGAGACGACACCGCGCTTCCGGCGATTGGCAGGATCCTGGAGCAGCTTTCGCCGTCAAGCCGCGCCGAAGCGTTCATCGAGGTCGATGGCCCCGAGGACCGGATCCCGCTGGCCGCGGGCGAGACCGTCGCCGTCACCTGGCTCTATCGGCATGGGCGCGAGGCCGGCACCGCCAGCCTGCTGCCAGCGGTCCTGCAGCAGCGGAGCCGCACCGCGCTGGCCGGCAATCTCTATGTCTGGGCCGGATGCGAGTTCGGCGATTTTCGCGAGATCCGCAGGATCGTCCGCAAGGAATGGGGCGTGCCGCGCGACCGGCATCTGGTCACCGCCTATTGGCGCCGCGGGACGCAAGGCGATAAAGGGGCGGACGGCAGCGAAGAATAGCGCACAACGGATGCTCTGCGGTCAGCGGCGGTCGGATACCACGACGATCGCCGGGGCCGCCAGCAGCGCGACGAGGCCGGCGCCGGCGAAGAACGCGCCATAGCCGAAATACTGCGCGGCGTAGCCGGCCGCGATCCCGCCGGCCATGCTCACCAATGCGTCCATGCACTGGAACAGCGTGAAGTCGACGCCCGCCTGTCTTGGATCGGACCAGCGCATGAACTGCGCGTAAAGGGCGACGAAGCCAAGAGCCATGAAGCCCGATGAGCTGAGCACCGCGACGACCATCAAAGCGGTGGTCGAGAAGCCGCCCGAGAGATCGAAGACCGAAAAGAAGAACAGCGATCCGGCCTGCAGGACAAGCGCCAGGACGAGCACGTTGCGCGGGCCGAACCATTTGACGAGAGCGCCGCCGGCGAGTGCGGCAGCCAGGCCGACGAACATGCTGCCGACGCCGTTGACAAGCCCGACCATCGAGAGGTCGAGCCCGGCGTCGATCAGAAATGGGCCGAGCATGGCCAGCGCCGCCTTCTGCGCCAGGACATAGATGGCCGACGCTGCCAGGCCGCGCCGAATTTCGGGACGCTTCAACGCGTCAAGGAGGCTGGGAACATGCTCGCGCGTCTCCTCGCGCGCGCCGCCCGCCCCGCCCACCCAGAACCGCAGCACCCCCGGCAACACCCACAAAGCCAAAGCCCAACCCGCCATGACCCAACCCAAAACCGCCCCCACAACCAAACAA
>NZ_JAMYSE010000193.1:0-2347 GCF_040321795.1 Mesorhizobium sp. M0244
GACTCGCCAACCCGTTGCGGTCCTCCAATAGCGAGAACCGTCCTTATCGTTACGAGCCCGCTATGCCTTGGTCAGTTGCCGGCGCTGATATCGGAGACCGAAGTCAATACTCATTTCTGGGGATGTCCCTTTGCAGTTAATTATGAGAATCGCATGTCAATCATTTCAGTTGGTTAGCTGTGCGCTTAATTTGAAAACGTGCACTTAATTTGATAATCATACCGGGCCATTCGCATTTAATGTGAGAAGCAGCGTCGGCAACGTAACGGGGTCGAATTTCCCAAGACAGGGTATGAAAATTCAAAGAATTCATGACCTTCACGCTGATGCGATTGCAGTTAAATTGAGAATCCGGGCTGCCCCCGCAATTAATTGCCAAACCTAACCGAAGCGACCGCATTCTCATCATTAACTGCCAAGCGACACTACGTTGCAGTATCGTCGGTTGAAGTCGGAGCGTTGAAAATTTATCCCTCACGCACAGTTCTCGAATTTACGATCCTCGTTCTTTTGCTACTCATGGCGTATCGGATCGCCTATCTTGTTGCGCGGAGTATATAAGCGCGTCCAAGAAATGCAGGGCCGGCGCCAAGGGGCAAGCGCCCATAGGAAAGCCCGCTGCCGGTTCGACAGCGGGCTTACAGGACACCCTTGGAGTGTGCGGCTACATCCACGACCACACACGATCATAATCCACGATGAGCGGATAGTTCCCGACAATCTCCACCGGCCCGACTGCATCAGTGATTTCTAATAGTTGATGCTTGCGGCAGGTGGTGCCCTCCATCGCCTGCCGAAGATCGGTGTCCTCCGATCGGCCCGCGTGAAGTCATGTCGAAAAGGCTGTAGGCCAGCGCAGAAAGCAAATCGTTGGCGACTGTTGGCAGCTTCGCATGGATGCTGATCACTACAGCGACGCTCATCCCGGCGAAGAGCGAATCCAACTTGTCTTGGATTTCAACGATGACGTTGAAGAGGTGATGATCGCTGCCGGTATCGATGAAGAGAAAGCGGCTTAGCTACATTTCTTCCAGCGCGCCGCAGCTGCCGTTCTGGCAATCTCAGAGCGCTGTTCTGGCGTGAGTGCTTTGAGGCGGCCTTGCCACCGATAAGCCCGCCCTTGCGGGCACTGGCGAGTGGCTTTTTGTCCTCAGTCTCGCCTGTCGCCAGATCGACAATCGACTTCGCCAATTGGTTTGGGTCGCGCGGGCGCTTGGGGGGTTTAGGTCCGGTTGGCAACGTCATCCCCCTCCACGGCACGCTCAAGATCATACAGTTCGGTCAAAGTGCCGTCGCTGGCGTAAATGCTGAATTTGATATTGCCCGCTTTGAGTTCGCGCGCTTGGCTTACGACCTGCCTGCTGGACAAGTCGTTGATCACTAGGACGTTCGGCTCCTTGCCAAGTTTTATGGAATAACTCACCGTCCTGCTTCCCATGCGTTTCGCTAAGCATATAGGAGTTCGGCCCGAACCGCGACAAGCGCGGCGTCAAATTTCAAACTGACCCACTACCCGATCTTGCAAGCGAAGAACTCGGCAAGGCGACGCTCGATGAGCGGGTGATGGCCGCGATGCGGCGGGTGCCGCGGCATCTCTTCGTTCCAGCCCCGGTCGCCCCTTATGCCTACCAGGACATGCCGCTGCCGATCGGCTTTGATAAAACCGTCTCGCAGCCCTTCATCGTCGCTCTCATGACCGATTTCCTTGCACCGCAACCGCACGAGGCGGTACTCGAGATCGGCACCGGCCTGGGCTACCAAACCGCAATTCTCGCGGAGCTCGCCGGGCAAGTTTGGAGCGTCGAAATCATCGAGGAATTCGCAAGCCATGCCGAGGCTCTCCTGCAGGGCCTCGGCTTATCCAATGTCGGCATTCGTGTCGGAGACGGGTCGCGCGGCTGGCCCGAGCACGCCCCATTCGACAAGATCCTGGTCACGGCGGCGGCTGAGCAGACACCGCCGGGTTTTCTGAAGCAACTCAAGCCGGGGGGGACGGCTGGTTCTGCCTTTGGGATCTGAAGAAGCACAGTTTCTGACTATCATCGACAAGGATGCGGCAGGGCAGCTCGGGACTCGGAAACTCATCCCGGTTCGGTTCAGCCGGCTCGAAACGGTCTAATGAGGGGTGCGGCTGCGCGGAGCCGTGCTGGAAGATCAGGATAACGCGCGCCGCATCGATCACACGGGCGCTGAATGGCATCGCCGATCTTTTGACGTCCATGCCCGCTACTCGTGGAGCACGCCTGCAGCCACCGGTCGCAGCCGCTGGCGATCATGCCGGCGCGGTCGTATTGCGCGCTTCTCAAAGACCCTTATCCAGCCTACTGTGTGCCTACCAGAGGGCAAA
>NZ_JAMYSE010000194.1:0-2308 GCF_040321795.1 Mesorhizobium sp. M0244
CATGGGAACTGGCATTCGTCAGAGCTGAGGTCTTGAATGGGATGAGTTCCGGTTTCTGGAGATTTCCCTCCCAATTCCACACTGCCTTTTTATGCAACATCTCGAAGCACAAAAGGCGAACGGCGGTGCAGCTGTTGGCGTGGCAAATAGCTAAGCTCAACTATCCGGCTTGAGCCCAATGCCCTACAGGTAGAAAGTCGCTCAGGGCGTCAACTTTCTGATTACCTGTCAGATGACAGGCGGCGTTTAAGCCGGTGCGCTGCAGTCAAATCAGCTTCTTCATCAACCGCATCTTCTTGGTCGGCTACGGCATCCCGCGACAGCATGATGAGTGCAAGCCATCCCACTGCAGCAGCACCTGCTCATAGAGGGGAGCAGGCTTGCGCCCCCTTTCAACATTGGTCCATACGCCGGCGTCGGTTTCGTCGATATCGCTCGCGACGCCCAGCTCATGCTTGCGGCGCCGCAGCAGGGAATGGTCCGGAACCAAGAGAGGGGGCAGCGCCTCCTTTCCCCCCTAACGAAAAGGCGGAGGTACCTGAATCTTTCTTGCTCAGCCGGGACGCGCTAGGGAACTGTTCCATGCTTGACGCCTGGATCGCCGCCGCTGATCAGCTAAGTCGGCTTCTTGCTTGTCAGTCCCGGCTGTTATCCGTCCCGGCCCGCTGGGCGGACGATCAGTCCATTGACATTCTCCAGCCGCCCAGCCCTCCGGTGGCTGGAGAGCGCATCGTTTCAAGCCGACCAGCTTTCATGTCTACGCTTCATTGATTCATTGTAACGATGTCGCCTGAAGAGTTATCGCCTCGTATAATTCCTCGACGCCCATGGCGTTCCGGATGTTTTTCAAAACCTCTTGCGAACGCAACTGCCGTGCGACGCAAGCAAGCGCGTTGAGGTGTTCATTTTTGCTTTCGCTCGGCATCAGCAGTAGGAAAATAATGTCCACTGGGACACCGTCGATGGCCTCAAAATCGATGGCTTTAACCAGCTTGGCGAGCATGCCGAATGGTTCGCTCACACCCTGCAACCGTGTATGGGGAATGGCGATCCCCTCGCCGATCCCGGTGGAACCCAACTTCTCCCTGCCAAGAAGCGCTTGCAAGATCGAGCCCTCGGCGATCCCGAGCGTCTCGCCGGCTTTCGCCGACATGATCTGAAGAACACGAGATTTCGACTTAGCCGCGAGGTCAATGACCACGCTTTCCGGCCGGATGAATTCGACGACTTTCATATCGTTCTCATTTGATTTGTCTGGCGAGCAGAATTGGAGTGCACGTTGACGCCCCCTCACTCGACCTCGCGCAGACGGTAGCCGACGCCGGTCTCGGTGGTGATGTAGCGCGGCTGGTCGGGCGTCTTCTCGATCTTTTGCCTGAGCTGGCGGACGTAGACCCGGAGATACTGCACGTCGGTCGAATCGCCCCACACCTGTTTCAGCAGGAAATGGTGGGTGAGAACCTTGCCGGCATGCTGCACGAGGATGCGAAGAATGTCGTATTCCTTCGGCGAGAGCTTTATCTCCTTGTCCTCGACCTTGACGATGCGCTTCACCAGATCGACGGAGAGATCGCCGGTGTGGAACACCGGCTTTTCGCCCTGCTGCTGGAACTTGTGGCGAAGCGCCACGCGGATGCGCGCGACGAGCTCGTTCATACCGAATGGCTTGGTGACATAATCGTCGGCGCCGAGTTCGAGGGCCGAGACGATGCCGGCCTCATCAGTGCGGCTCGAAAGAATAACCACGGGAATGTCCAGGCCATCATCCCGCCATTTGCGCAGCAGCTCATGCCCGCCCATGCCGGGCAGGCCGAGATCGAGCAGCACAAGGTCTGGCTTTTCCGTCTCGATGAGTTCAATCGCCGCCCTGGCGTTCGGCGCCTCGCTGACCGCATAGCCCTGGCTGCCAAGGCCGACCCTAAGCAGCTTGCGGATCGGCGGCTCGTCATCGACGACCAGTATCCTGACCTCCGAATTCGTCATGCCAGATCGTCCACATCGGATTCGTTTACGTCGGGCAGTTCCGACGGCGCCGGCATTCCTATGGTGAAGACCGCACCCGAGCGATCGGTTCGGTTTGCCGCCGAAATCGTTCCGCCCATCGCTTCGATGAAGCCACGGCAGATCGAGAGTCCAAGCCCAGTGCCGGCACGGACCTGATCGCCCTTGCGCACCCGGTAGAAGGTGTCGAAAATCCGCTCCAGATCATCAGGCGGGATGCCTGGTCCCTCATCCATGATCTGCAGGATGACGACGCCATTGTCGGTCCAGGCCTGCAGGCGGATCGTCGAAGCTGGCGGCGCGTATT
>NZ_JAMYSE010000195.1:0-2128 GCF_040321795.1 Mesorhizobium sp. M0244
TCCCGGCAGCCGTCACCCGAAGCGCTATCTCGACGTCCAGGAAATCCTGACGCACGGCATCGATGTCTACACGACACTGAACATCCAGCACGTCGAAAGTCTGAACGATGTCGTGGCCCAGATCACCCGCGTCAGGGTGCGTGAAACCGTTCCCGACTCTATCATCGACCAGGCGGACGACATCGAGATCATTGACCTCACCCCCGACGATCTGATCAAGCGGCTTGAAGAAGGCAAGGTCTACTTCCCCAACACCGCCCAGCGCGCCATCGAGAACTACTTCTCGCCGGGCAATCTGACGGCGCTCAGAGAATTGGCGCTGCGCCGCACCGCCCAGCGCGTCGACGAGCAGTTGCTGATCCATATGCAGGCCCACGCCATTCCGGGGCCGTGGGCGGCCAGCGAGCGTGTCCTGGTCTGGGTCGATGAGGATCCGCGCGGCGCGTCACTTGTACGCTATGCCCGCCGCCAGGCAGAGCGGCTTCGTGCCTCGTGGCTGGCGCTCTATGTCGAGACGCCACACTCGACCGGCCTGTCCGAGCAGGATCGCGACAGGCTGGCATCGACGCTTCGACTTGCCGAACAGTTGGGGGGCGTTGCCGTCACCATTCCCGGCCACGATGTCGCTGCCGACATCCTGCGTTACGCGGCAGCCAACAACGTCACCCACATCATCACCGGCAAGCCGCGCAAGCCACGCTGGCGGCAGTGGTTTGACGGCTCCGTCACTTATGACCTGATACGCGATGCCGGCAAGATCAGCATTCACGTCGTCTCCGGCGACGCCCAGGCGCAAGCCCCGCCGTCGCGGGGGTTGACCCCTGCCCGACCGCCGCGCCTCGACATCAGGCCCTATCTGATTGTCGTCTTCTATGTCGTTGCAGGGCTGTTGTTCGGCGAATTGCTGTCGCGCGTGCTGGATGTGCGCAACATCGCTCTCGTCTTTCTCATGGCTGTGCTGGCGTCGGCGGTCACAGCCGGGCTTTGGCCGGCGATCTTCGCTTCCGTTCTCAGCGCCATAGTTTTCAATTTTTTCTTTCTCGACCCGCTCTACACGCTGAATATCAGCGACCCTGAAAGCGCCGTCGCACTCGGCTTCTTCTTCTGCGTGGCGATCATCGCCAGCAATTTGACGGCGCGGGTGCAGCGCCAGGTAGTGGCAGCACAATCCCGCGCCCGCACTACCGAGGATCTCTATCTGTTCTCCAAGAAACTGGCGGGAACGGGCACGCTCGACGACGTTCTCTGGGCGACTGCCTTCCAGATCGCCTCAATGCTGAAGCTGCGCGTGGTGCTGCTTTTGCCGGAAAACGGCACGATCGCGGTCAAGGCCGGCTACCCGCCCGACGACACGCTGGCCGAGGCAGACATTGCCGCGGCGCTCTGGGCCTGGGAGCATAACCGCGCCGCGGGGCGCGGCGCCGACACGCTGCCGGGAGCAAAACGCCTCTATCTGCCGTTGCGGACCGGACGCACGGCGGTGGGCGTGGTTGGCCTCGACAACGACAAGCAAGGTCCGCTGCTGACACCCGAGCAGCAGCGTCTGCTCGATGCGCTCGCCGACCAGGCGGCGGTCGCCATCGAGCGCATCCAGCTCGTCGCCGATGTTGACCGGGCCAAGCTTGCGGCCGAGGCAGACCGCCTGCGCTCGGCCCTGCTGACCTCCATTTCGCACGATTTGAAAACGCCGCTTGCCGCCATCATGGGCGCGGCCGGAACACTCAGGGACTTCGAGGACGCACTTCCCGAGCAGGACCGGGCGGAACTGCTGTCGACCGTGCTTGATGAATCGGAAAGGCTTAACCGCTTCATCGCCAATCTGCTCGACATGACCAAGATAGAATCCGGCACGATGGAGCCGAACTATGCGTTTCACTATGTCGGCGACATTGTCGGCTCAGCCCTGCATCGGGCCCGCACAATCGTCGGCGAGCACAAGACCGAGATCGATATCCCATCGGATCTGCCGATGTTGCGGGTCGACCCCGTTCTGTTCGAACAGGTGCTGTTCAACCTCCTCGACAATGCTGCAAAATACGCGCCGCCAGCTTCGACGATCCGCCTGCAGGCCTGGACCGACAATGGCGTCGTCATCCTGCAGATCATGGATGAGGGACCAGGCATCCCG
>NZ_JAMYSE010000196.1:0-2127 GCF_040321795.1 Mesorhizobium sp. M0244
TTGTGGCGCTCCAAGGCGACCACGTTGTAACATCCATACAGGAGCAGCCGCCCGCACCTTGGCTCGGGCGAGACCCCAATCACCCCATCTGTTGAAGAAGGATCACGTTTGGCCTTGAGGATAGCCTCGTCGCCGTTGTGATAGGCGAAGGTGATGTCGATCGAGCCGTCGTCGAGCAATTCGGCGGATCCGTCGCCGGTGACTTCGTCCATCTCATCGAAGCCAGCCCATGTGAAGAAGACCATTGAGGGGCTGTACCCGAGATCGAGGCCAGCTTGCAGGGCGCCAAAGGCGATCTCACCGTGGTTGTCGGCCCCGATGGTGATCGTGGCGGGTCCGCCGAGGTCGAGATAGCCGCGATCCCACAGATCAGCTTCGATGATCCGCCAGCGGCCGATCAGTTGACAGCCCGCAGGCGCGATCATGTCGGCCCCGCCAGCAGCTTCGGCAACCGCACGAGATTGTAGGCGGCGGCGCTGAAGGTGAAGGCCCATCCGACGCGGTCGCGGCCGCGGAACTTGGTTTGGCGTTGACCGGCGACCGTCTTGATCCAGCCGAACGCCTCTTCAATGCGCTTGCGAATACGCTGACTGACAGCATAGCCGCTATGCCGGGTGGTGCGCCCGTCGATGGCCGAACTACGGCCGCTGGTGTTCTGCGCCACATGCGGCGTCACCCTCATCGAGCGCAACTCGTTGACGAAGTCCTCCGCATCGTAGGCCTTGTCGGCACCGAGCGTGATCGCCTGCGGTCGGTCGGCGCAAGGCTCGACCATGTGCAGTGCCGCTACCCGCTCGGCATGCCCGTCGGCGAGTGTCAGGCAAGCATCGACCAGCAGGCCGTGGCGGTTCTCCATCAGCCCATGTCCCATGAAGCAGAGCTTGGCCTCCTTGCCTTGCCCTTTGCGATAGAGCCTGGCGTCAGGATCGGTGGTCGAGCCATGTGTATCGTTCGACCGCTTCTGGCCATGGAAATCCGCTTCGGCGTTGCGCCCGCCGCCTTGAGTTGGCGGCTCGCCCGAGCCGTCTTTCGGCTTGACGCTCTTCATCGACGCCCAGGCCTCGATCAGCGTCCCGTCGACCGAGAAGTGATCCGTCGACAGAAGCCTCTTGACCTTGGGCTGCGCCAGCACCGCCGCCAGGAACTTTGCCGCGATGTCGCCTTCCAGCAGCCGGTCGCGGTTCTTGGAGAACACCGAATGGTTCCACGCCGCCTCGTCGACACCGATGCCGACAAACCAGCGGAACAAAAGGTCGTATTCCAGCCGCTCCATCAACAGCCGCTCCGAGCGGATTGAATAGAACGCCTGCAGCAGCATCGCCCGCAGCAGCTTCTCCGGCGGGATCGATGGCCGTCCGATCGGCGAATATAGCGCCGCGAAGTCCCGCTCCAACGCCGAAAGCGCCTCGTTCACAATCGCCCGAATACGGCGCAACGGATGATCGCGCCGCACCCGAGCCTCAAGGTCCACGTAGCTTATATGAGGAGTGTCAAGGCCTTTAGGGCTCCGCTTTTTTGGGTCCGTTGGTTTTACGGTATCCATGGTCTGAGCCCGATTGCATGACGCGGCTCGTTTCCCGAGCCAGATCCAACTTATATACGGTCGCTGTTCGAAACAGCGGCACCAACATCCCGCTTGCGGCGGACAGGGGCTCAGGAAGACGAGACCATTCTGAGACAACGGCGATTGAAGCCACGCTACGTGCCGGTTCGTCCACCTCGGATCCGCCAGGACTGATCAGATCCTGGAAGATGGCAGAATTCGATGGGTGTAGCGCATCAGGCGACCGTCATGATCGCTCCCTCGATGACAACGCCGGCGTTAATGTATTTCCACAGCGCCACGAGCAGCTTGCGGGCCAGCGCCACGATCATTGTCTTCTTCAGCCGGCCGTTGTTCTGCTTCACCCGCTCCTTGAACCATAAGGTGAGCGCTGACTGCGGTTGATGGCGCACCCATAGCCAGGCCATCTGGACCAGCGTCGTTCGCAGAGTCGGATTGCCAGATTTCGACACCCCCTGCTCGTGATCGATCGCCCCACTCTTCCAGGGCGTCGCCGCCAGGCCGGCATAGGCGGCAACCTGACGTCGGTTGTCAAAATGACGCGACAGCCCCTCCGACCAGAG
>NZ_JAMYSE010000197.1:0-2059 GCF_040321795.1 Mesorhizobium sp. M0244
TGCGAGTTCTCCGCCCGGTCGTTGGGGCCCTTGTGGCTCCAGTGTACGACTTCCGGCATGACCTGGCGCCTGGCTACTCCGCAGGATCGCAGTTTGTCTGGACTGTCAGGAATTCTGTGCGCGAGGTCATGATGATGGAAAGGAGAGAATCATCACATGGCTATCGAGAAGGAACTTCTGGACCAGCTGCTTGCGGGCCGCGATCCGAATGAGGTGTTTGCCAAGGACGGGTTGCTGGACGACCTGAAGAAGGCGCTGTCGGAGCGGATATTGAAGGCCGAGCTTGACGAGCACCTCAAGGACGAACGCGCCGAGGGCGGCGCCAATCGACGCAACGGCCATTCGACGAAGACGGTGCTGACCGGCACATCGAAGATGACGCTGTCGATTCCGCGCGACCGGGCGGGAACCTTCGACCCGAAGCTGATCGCCAGGTATCAGCGCCGCTTTCCCGATTTCGACGCCAAGATCGTGTCAATGTATGCACGCGGCATGAGCGTGCGCGAGATCCGCGGCCATCTGGACTATGCGATGGCCCCACAGCCGACGTTTGTTCCCAAGGCGGAACCGGAAAATCACGTCTGCATAACGCTCGATTTCAACCATTCGA
Organism: Mesorhizobium sp. M0244; assembly: GCF_040321795.1. Classification (NCBI taxonomy): domain Bacteria; kingdom Pseudomonadati; phylum Pseudomonadota; class Alphaproteobacteria; order Hyphomicrobiales; family Phyllobacteriaceae; genus Mesorhizobium; species Mesorhizobium sp. M0244. The sequence continues at coordinate 611 of NZ_JAMYSE010000197.1, forward strand.
TATTGGGCTTCGTCGCAAATCTCTGCCGTGTCCATGTTGTGATACATCTTATGGCCGGAATCCGAGGATGGGCGGTCAATCTCCCCCCAAGTCAGCTTGGCCCATTCAGCTAGTTTTGGAAGAATAAGGCCGTCCCAATCGCCATCGGACCAATCCCGAGGGACACCCCATGACCACGAATGTTTCCGATCCGGTTTCTCGCATGTCAAAGTCATTTTCGTAGAGAACACGGACCCAGCCTGTGCGAACCTGCTTTTCGTCGGCGATACCCACGCCTAATCGAACGCCACCAATCGGGATTCTCTCCCGAAGGCGCACAGATTTTTCCTGCTCTTTGAGTTTCGCCTCTACGTCCCGAGCAATGCGCGCTTCACGCCTCGACGACAAAATCAAGAAAAATATTCCGGAAATTATTCGGAGCGGTGCCGCCAGCGACTTTCCGCCGCCTTCTTCGCGATCTCGGCCCGCCGCTCTGGCGTCATGTTCTCGGCGCGCTTCTTTCCGCCCTTCGCACCGAGTGCCTTCGCGGCAGGGTCTTTGCCGTCGTCAATCAGGTCGTCGGCTTCCTCCCAGTCGCAATGCGCATGACGCGGACGGCATTGCCGATCACGTCGGCGGGGCGCTTCTGGCCTTTAGGCATTCCTAGTTCTCCGCATGGCTAAAAACGACAGTTCCATCGTCCTTGCGAACTTCAACGGATACGATCCCATCGTCGCCCTTTCGAGTCTGGAACATGGAGATTGCATGGTCTTTCGCGGCCTTCTCGGAGTCGAAAAACTCCTTGTCCACAATGCTCTGTCTTCCGTACCAGATGACAGTGTAGGCCATTGTTGCTCCCATGCTTTGCGCTAAGCATAGGCGCTTTCGCCTAGAGGATCAAAACGCGATAGGCGTTTCCGCATTATTTCAAACTGAGACACTACCCGAAGCCGGCATGAAGGCGCTGGAGGAGTTCGAGGTCGGCTTCTGGCGCCAGCGATATCCTGCGATCACTCAGAGCTGGCGGCGCAACTGGCAACACGTCGTGCCATTCTTCGCCTATCCCGAAAGCGTGCGCCGCATCATCTACACGACGGATGACATCGACAAGCCTGATTTCGAAGCTGCGCCGCGCCGTTCGAACACGTGGACACTTCCCCAACGACGACGCGGCCATGAAGCTGCTATATCTGGTCTTGAACCATGCGGCCGAGGAATGGAAACGACCGCCGCGCGAATGGTTCGAGGCAAAGGTCCAGTTCGCCGTCGTCTTCGGCGAAAGGTTCGTCAGCCAATGACGAAACCGGCCTCGCGCACAGAATCCTGACAGTCCCCAGTTTGTCCGCGTCGAAACCATTGTCGAAGTTACCCGGCCCGATGGCGGAGTGTTGCGGATTGCGCGATCCAAGGACCGGTCCGTCCAACAAGTTGAGCGGAAGCCATCTCAAAAACGGTCCAGGCTGTGCGTCG
>NZ_JAMYSE010000198.1:0-1991 GCF_040321795.1 Mesorhizobium sp. M0244
TCGCGCGCCATGGCCTTGGCAAGCCCCAGAACACCCGCCTTGGCAGCCGAATAGTGCGGGCCACCGAAGATGCCGCCGCCGCGCTGGGCCGAAACTGACGACATGCAGATGATCGAGCCGCCGCCATTTTCGCGCATGTTCGGGATGAATGCCTGGCTGAGATGGAGCACGCCGCGTAGGTTGACATCGAGGATGCGGTCCCAGTCAGCCGGGCTGATCTCCAGCGTCTTGACCGGCTGCGTGACGCCCGCATTGTTGCAGAGCACATCGATCCTGCCCAAGGTTTCTGTCACTTGCGCCGCCGCCCTCTTGCAGGCGTCGAGGTCCGCGACGTTGCACGCAAGGCCGATATGGTCGGGTCCAAGCGACGCAGCGGCGTCACGCGCTTGCCCGTCATCGAGGTCGAGTATTGCAACGCGAGCCCCGTGCTGTGCCATCAGCGCTGCCGTGGAGCGGCCAATTCCCCGGGGGCCCGCGGCCCCCGAAATCACCACGGCCTTGCCCTTCAGCAACAAGTCGAACTCTCCTGCTATTTCTGTTTGCCGGCGATCTAAAGTCGGTAGATCCGGGCGGCGTTGTCATGGAACAGCGCGAGCCGCTCCTCGTGCGGGTGGGCGATCGTAATTTCCTTGAAGGCGTTCAAAATGGCGTCGAAGCTCGAGAACAGCTTGTCGACGGGGAAGTTCGTCGCGAACATCGAGCGGCCGACGCCGAAGGCTGCGATCGCCTCCTCGACATAAGGACGGATCGAGAACGTGGTCCAAGTCCAGTCGCCCATGCCGAGGCCCGAGATCCAGGCGACGTTCGGCGCTTGCGCTAACTGGTGCATGCCTTTTTTCCAGGCGCCAAAATGCTCGGCGCCGTCGACCTGCATGCCGGCGTGATTGAGAATGATCTGCACGTCGGGAAAGTCGCGCGCCAGTTCGAGGAACTCGCTCATCTGCGGATAGTAGAGCTGCGGGTCGAAGCTCAGCCCGCGCTTCGCCAGCTCCCGGAAGCCGCGCCGCCATTCGGGCGTACGACTGACCTCCGGCCGCGCCAGATAGGTCTTGGCGGGGTCGGGATGATAATTCATCGGCTGCCGCATGCCGCGGAAGTTCGGATATTCCATGTGGCGGTCGAGGAGGTCGCCGACGTCGGGTTGGGACAGGTCGGCATAGCCGACGATGCCATGCGGAAAGCCTCGCTTGTTGGCGATCTCCTGCAGCCAGCGCGTTTCCCCAACCGGATCGCCGGGATCGAGAAGCAGCACTTCGGCTCCGGTGGAAAGGGCACGAGCGATCTGGACGATCTGGCCCTCGTGGAGGGACAATTTGCGTGCCGGCATTATCGATGATCGCTTCGCCGATCGCTGGGTCGATCAGCTGGAGCGCTCCGAGCGCAGTTTCGCGCGTGCGGCGACGGCTGATCTGCGACCAGCCCGACCTCGCATGCACACAATGCCGATGTTTTCCGCGACCGGACAGCTCGGGCAACAGCGCCAGCTCCTGATGCACCACCGCCATGATCGGGCTGTTGTGGTCGGCCTTCGACGAGGCGAAGCCAATCTCGCCGGCTTCGCGTGAGGTCAGCCCTGTGACGATGCGGATGAGAGTGCTTTTGCCGGCGCCGTTGCCGCCCAGGAGCGCGTGGATTTCGTCGGCCCGGACCTGAAAACTCACACCCCGCAGGACACGGGTTGCGTCATAACTCTTCTCGATATTCGCAGCTTCGATCAGGGGCTTCCTGGTCAATACCTGTCCAACTCCCGGCACGTTGCCGGCGCTACCCAAGCTTTGGGTTGAACTCGGCTCCATCCTGTATCTCCTTCCGGGACCACTGTGCGACCGATTGACATTCGGCTCAATTTTCGTTTCTTAACATTCTGTGTAGCTGAGCTTAACTGACGAGGACGAGGTCAGACATCAAGTTCAATTCGATGACGCATTTCGAGGCAGTCGCGCGGCTCGGCGGCGTGGCAAAGGCCGCTCAGGAATTGCAGGTGACACCTT
>NZ_JAMYSE010000199.1:0-1900 GCF_040321795.1 Mesorhizobium sp. M0244
GCCCAAAAGTGGGAACCGGTTTTGGGATAACGGCATGCATCAACTACAAAAGGGATTTGCATGGAAGTTCGCGTTGCCAACGTGCGCAAGGAGTTTGACCGGTTTCCGGCCCTCCACGACGTTTCTCTCGACATCAGGTCGGGAGAACTGATCGCGTTGCTGGGGCCATCCGGCTCCGGCAAGACGACGCTGCTCAGGCTGATCGCTGGGTTGGAGCGGCCGACCCGCGGAAAAATCTTCTTCGGCGAAGAGGATGCCTCCCAAAAGTCGATCCAGGAGCGCAATGTCGGCTTCGTCTTCCAGCACTACGCGCTGTTTCGCCATATGACGGTCGCCGACAACATCGGCTTCGGCCTCAAGGTCAGGCACGGGCCGTCACGCCCGTCGGCGAAGGAAATCCGCCGCCGCGCCTTGGAACTTCTCAACCTCGTCCAGCTTTCCGGTCTGGAAAAACGCTATCCGGCGCAGCTTTCGGGCGGCCAGCGCCAGCGCGTGGCGCTTGCCCGCGCCATGGCCATCGAACCGGCCGTGCTTTTGCTCGACGAGCCGTTCGGCGCGCTCGATGCGCAGGTGCGCCGCGAACTGCGCCGCTGGCTGCGCGACATCCACGACGCCACCGGCCATACCACGGTCTTTGTCACCCATGACCAGGAAGAGGCGCTGGAGCTTGCCGATCGCGTCGTGGTGATGAGCCAGGGCCGCATCGAGCAGGTCGGCACCGCCGACGAGATCTACGATACCCCGAACTCGCCCTTCGTTTATGGCTTTATCGGCGAATCGAGCTCGATCCCGGTCAAGGTCAAGGTCGAGGACGGCCAGGTCTGGATCGCCGACCGGCCGATCGGGCTCTCCGCGCCGCACGCACCGCAAGGCGAAGCGACATTGTTCTTTCGCCCGCACGATGTCGAACTGGTGGACGAATGCAACGGCTGCATCGCCGGCACGGTCGCCGCCAGCCGCCGCGTTGCCGGCACCAGGCGCGTGGAACTCGAAATCGGCGGCGAACGTCGGCGGGTCGAGATCGAATTGCCCGTCGACCATCCGGCGGCGCAGAAAAGTCGCGTGGCTTTTAGGCCGCGGCGCTGGAAGCTTTTTCCGGCTGGTTGATTACGAGGCGATTACCAACTTGTGCACAACAAGACGTTTCGGCCCGCTCTTTCAACGCGCCTTAGCGAGAGCGCAAGGGTCATCGGATTTTTCGGGGAAGCCGCAAAGCCGTAGTGCTCGTAGAAGGCTTTCGCTTCGTCCGATATGGCATGAACAAGAAGGCCGCGAATCCCGAGGATCGTCGCGGCGTAACGCGTGCGCAGAACGGTGTCTTGCAACAGCGCGGCGCCTAACCCCTTGCCTTGCCAGCTTGTGTCCACGCTGCTCGAATGTCGCGCGGTATACGTCGAGCAGCCTGATGGAGCAGGTCTGCACGGCCTTGCCGTTCAAGATGGCTTTGGTGGACCGCGATCACGTTCCCGGCGGAAACTCGCTGTCGGTTGTCTCCCATCCTTTGATGGGCATCCACGTCATCGACCGGCGCAAGCGCTGCGTCAGCGGATAGTGGTGTCGATCCACGCGTCTTCGCCACAGCGGCGCCAGGAGCCACCATTCCCGGCGCTTCTCCAATACTGACCTTCGCGCGCTACGGCTTGACGCGATTCGGAGCTGACCTTCAAAGATATAGCGAATTAAAGAAAACAGCGGTATTTTGACCGATTGAAATCTCCTTGGGGTGCTCATGGCTCTAGATGTCATTGGTGCAGGCATGGGTCGCACTGGCACATATTCGCTGAAGCTCGCGTTGGAGCATCTTGGGTTCGGGCCGTGTCATCACATGGCAGATGTCCACGCCAATCCCGAGCAGAAGGCGCTGTGGCGCGCCGCCGGCCAGGGACAACTCCCGACCTGG
>NZ_JAMYSE010000200.1:0-1832 GCF_040321795.1 Mesorhizobium sp. M0244
CCGCTCGGCGTGCTGCCGGGTTAACGGAACGGCAGCGAGGCTGGTGGCAACCAACGCTGCCCGAGCTCAGGATAGCTCGCCAAAAAGCTCGAAGCCTGGCCCCGAAGAAGGGCAAGGCTTGGACCGCTTCCAGCGTCTGTCCGGTTGCTCTGGTGTTGAAATGTCAACCGATCGGAACCTTCCATGTGCAGCAATTGCGAACACCATATGAGCTGGCTGAACATTGCCGGATGATGGCGTCGCTGGCCTTGAAGATCGGGACGCATGAAACCGAACTTGACCTGCCGTAGGCGCGCGACACCCGCATCAATGATCTGCTGCAATAACCCGCGTGGCAGCTGAAGCCAGCGTCGGCGTTCTTCGAGTTTACCGGACGAAGTACCCGAAGGCGAAGGATCCATTTTCGCTCCACGCTCCGCGTTTATGGCCATCGCCGACCGAGAGGAAGTTCGCCGCTCCGCTAACGCGGGCCTGGGCGCGCCAAGGTCATCGCTGAATGTAAAGCCATTTCTGCAGAATTCGACGCACACAATGCCGATCCGAGGCCAACTGGGAGTGCATACCCCAGCTTGGAATTGTGCGGAACCGTACGAAGCCGATTGCAAGCAACCAACCTGGTTGGCCGGGCATTAGCAAAGCATCAATTTGGAAAGCATCGGGAGGAAGACCATGCTGCACGTTAACATGCCTCGCGAATTTGAGGTCGGCGATGAGGTTGCGCTGGCAGGTACCGTCATCACGATTCTCCCCAGCGGGCGCGCCAGGGTGAGCATTCCTTCGTATGACCATCCTTATACGATTGATCCGCCACCCAAAGTCCGGGCCGGCGACCGAGTGGTTCTTGTTGGGGACGTCACCCGCATCGATTGCGGGGCGAACAAACTCTCTGTGCGGATTGACTGCGGCGGGGTGATCACGGTCGACAAGTCGGCGATCACTCGGCTGAGAAAGCGGCGCCGGACTTCAGCGGGTTGACGCTCCGGCGATACAACGGCCGGTGTCGGCGTAGGGAAGATGCCAACGCCTTTGAACAGCCCAAGGGTGCGGCGCGGTCCAGCCGGATATGGAGCGGACGAACGGATAAATGGGAGCTCGACGGCTAGGGCACGCGTCCAGCGTAGTGCGTCCCTGGCGTCTTCGGATTACTGGTGAAGCAAGTCAGATCTGGCCTATCGCAACCGCGCCTCACCTGCCGTCCAGCGTTCGGATTCGCGATCGTCGCTCTCGGCAACAGGCGGCGCGCCCGTCCAGGACGTGTCGCACGTGTGCGCTGTGGACGCCCAGCACATTTCGGGTGAAGACAGCGCGGGCATCGCGATCGATCGTAACCTTTCTCTGCAACGAGCGCCTGATCGCCGGTCAGTAGTTTCAATCGCGATGGGCTCCGGCTCGTACCCATTATGGAGATCACATGTTCGTCCCGGGCCCCGATGCCGGCAATAGGTCTGCTTCGGAGCGTCGCGACGGAACTGGGCGACATGGTTGCGGTGGAGTAAGCGCCCTCCCCTGGGTTAACAACCCGGTCGGTGACGGCCGCGACCGCATCGACAACAACCGCAACGGCAATCAAGTCGTCCCTGAAAGGCCGCAAGGTATCTGTCACGACATAGCGTGCCGGCGAAGCTCCGCCCTTGCGACGGGGATTCGTTGTAAGCCGATCAGACGGCAACGCCGGGCCAGATGAGCGAGAACTTACCCTCGGTGTGGGTCTCGACCAGGCTCGACGTTCGTCGAGGGTCGTCGGTAACTGCCGACTACGAGTCAAGGTCGTAGGGCTCGTGGCCCAGCTCGTTGTGATGAAGCGCCTCTGCCATACACCTGATGTCGAACGC
>NZ_JAMYSE010000201.1:0-1799 GCF_040321795.1 Mesorhizobium sp. M0244
TGGCACAGATCTGGGCGGAGCTTCTCGGTGTCGAGCGGGTCGGGCGCCACGACAACTTCTTCGAACTGGGCGGCCATTCGCTCCTGGCGGTGCAGCTGATGGAGCGGCTGCGGCGGCTGTCGCTGGGGGTGGAGGTGCGTGCCCTGTTCGCCAGGCCGGTGCTGGCCGATCTTGCCGCAAGCCTGGGCAGCCATCACGAGGTGGCGGTGCCTGCCAACCTGATCACCGAACACAGCACGGCAATTACGCCGCAGATGCTGCCGCTCATCGAGCTGGCCCAGCCGGAGATCGACCGGATCGTCGCCACGGTGCCCGGCGGCGTCGGCAACATCCAGGACATTTATGGGTTGTCGCCGCTGCAGGACGGCATCCTGTTCCATCATCTGCTGGCGACGAAGGGCGATCCATATTTGCTGGTCTCGCAGATGGCGTTTGCCGAGCGCGGCCAGTTGGAGCGCTATCTTGGCGCCGTTCAGCAGGTGGTGGACCGACACGACATTTTGCGTACGGCCTTTGTCTGGGAGGGGCTGTCGAGCCCGGCCCAGGTGGTGTGGCGGCGTGCGCCGCTGGAGGTGACCGAGGTCGAGCTGGATGCGTGTGACGGTTCCGGCGCCGAGGAGCTCAGGCGCCGGTTTGATCCGCGCCGGCACCGCATCGGCCTTGGCCGCGCGCCGTTGTTGCGGTTTGGGATCGCGCGCGAGCCCGGCAGCGGGCGCTGGCTGCTGCTGGAGTTGCAGCACCATCTGATCGGCGATCACACGACGCTGGAAGTGATGCATGCCGAGGTGCGGGCCGTGCTCGGCGGGCAGGCGCATGAGCTTGCGGCACCGCAGCCGTTCCGCAATCTGGTGGCGCAGGCACGGCTGGGTGTCGATGCCAAGGCGCATGAAGAGTTCTTCCGCTCGATGCTGGCGGACATCGACGAGCCGACCATGCCGTTCGGGCTGGGCGAGGTGCGCGGCGACGGCAGCGGGGTCGGCGAGGCGCGGCGGATGCTGCCGCAGGCGCTCAACGATCGGCTGCGGGAGCAGGCGCGGCGGCTGGGGGTGAGCCTGGCCAGCCTGTGCCATCTGGCTTGGGGTCAGGTGGTGGCGCGCAGCAGCGGGCGAGAGCAGGTGGTGTTCGGCACGGTGCTGTTCGGCCGCATGCATGCGGGTGCGGGCGCCGACCGGGCGCTGGGCCTGTTCATCAACACCCTGCCTGTGCGGCTTGACCTGGACGGAACCGGGGTCGCGGCGAGCGTGCGGACCACGCATGCGCGGCTTTCCGAGCTGCTGGCGCACGAGCATGCCTCGCTGGCGCTGGCGCAACGCTGCAGCGGCGTTGCGGCGCCGGCGCCGCTGTTCAGCGCGCTGTTGAACTACCGTCACAACACGCCGGCGGCCATGGCCGGCTCCGGCACGGATGATGGTCTGTCCGGGGTGGAATGGCTGGGCGGGGAGGAGCGCACCAACTATCCGCTGACCCTGTCGGTGGAGGATTATGGCGAGGCGCTCGGCCTGACGGCGCAGGTGGTGGAGCCGGTGTCTGCGGATCGGGTCTGCGGCTACATGCAGCACGTGCTCGAGCAATTGGCGGAGGCGCTGGAGCGGGCGCCCGACAGGCCGGTGCGGGAGCTGGATATCCTGCCGGCCGCCGAGCGCACCTATCTGCTGGAGGATCTGAACCGGACGGCGGCGGCCTATCCGTCGCAGCGGTGCGTCCACGAGCTGTTCGAGGCGCAGGTGCGCCAGGCGCCGGAGGCTTTGGCGGTAGTCCATGAGGACGAGCGCCTGAGCTATGGCGAGCTCAACGCGCGA
>NZ_JAMYSE010000202.1:0-1763 GCF_040321795.1 Mesorhizobium sp. M0244
GGGGCCATGCGCGATGCGGGCCAGCTTCAGCCAGGTCTGCAGGGCGACGACCGGGCAGGTGGCATCGGACGAGCCGCGGCCAATCTCGACCTCGCGCCAGCCGGTCTTGCCTCGCAGCGTAACCAGCACGCCCTTGTCCGGGAAAAATTCAATCCAGCCGCAGCCGTCCTCGGTTTGATCGCGCGCAACATCGAGGCCCACGATTTCGGAGCGGCGCAAGCCGCCGGCGAAGCCCAAAAGCAACATGGCGCGGCCGCGCAGACCGCGCAGCGTGCCACGATCGAGCGTTTCCAGCATGGCGACAAGATCGTCGCGCAGGATGGCTTCCTTTTGACGGGGAGGGGAGGCGTGTTTATTGCGGATACCGGCGAGCACGGTGGCGATATGCCCGTCCTTCCGGTCGAGCGGTTGACCGCGTTGCGTATAATTCCAGGTCAGCGACGACAGGCGGCGCTCAATGGTCGACACAGACTTTTTGTCCCGTTCCGATCCTGAGGCCTGGGCCGTGATGTAGAGGCCGACGACTTGTGGATCTGACGGCAGCGGATCAAACGCCTGGCGCCGGCACCAGGCGCAAAAATGCTTCCAGTCGGCGGCATAGGCGCGACGGGTGTTTGCCGAACTCGCCGCCTCGACGTAATCGCGCGCGCGGTCGGCCAGCTTTTCGACTGCGCAGGCAGTGATGCTTGTCGCGAGTCGAGGACCTGCGTGGGAGGGGAGGGAGCCTCATCCGGGTGACCCATTTCCATGACGACGTCGACAATGTCAGGCAGGTCGCTGGTGTCGACCGCGTCGATGGGCGTCATGAAATTACGGGGACTGCCCATCGAAACTCTCGATCATTCGAATGTCACAGTGGTGCGATTCTGAGAGCCCCAACGTGCGACCAAAGCGCCCAATTGTCCACCGCGAGGTGCTTGCCCAATAGCTCCCGAGATTTGCGCCGGTCGCGTACGACGACACGCTGGGTCGTGCTATAGCATGACCGGGCGACGGACCATGTCCGATCCAGTGTTGACCCTCCTAGGGCCCTCTTTCTCAGTGCCGATCCTTGCCTTCATGTTCAACATCCCTTATGTTTCGTTCAACAGGAGAATCCAGGATGAGCGTACGTGGCGCAACGGCAGCCGAAAGCGAGGAGCGGATCGCCCACACCCGGAACCGTCTGGTGCTTGAGCAGGCGAGGGCGGTCGGCCTTCTCGGCGCGGCCAAGAACACACGCCTTTCCGGCAGGGTGCCGTCGGAATTGATCGAGGCGGCAAAGAAGCGCGCTCATGTGACCTCCGACACTGAGCTGCTTGAGCTCGCCTTGTCGCGGCTAGCCCTCGAGGACGATTTTGGCGCCCGGCTCGTCCGCCGCAAGGGCAGCATCTCCGCGGACGTTGATCTTGGCGTTTGATCTCGGGAGCGCACTGCGTTCCCTCAAACCACAGCGGCGTGCCGGCGGGCTGGAACGGCGGCCGGATTCCGCTCTGTCCTGGGCAGCGGACCAGCCGCCTGTCGGCGGTGCATTGCTTCTCGACACGAGCGTCTATCTGAATGTCCTGCAGGGGCGCACGCCCAAAGTGGTCGATGACCTTCTGACCTATCGGCTCTGTCAGCACTCGGCCGTCTGCCTTGCCGAGCTCAGCCACCTGTTCGGCCGGCTCGACCCAGCGCACCCCACGACGAAGTCGGTCCTGAAAGTGGTTGCAGGCACGATTGAAGACATTCCAGTGCACCGGCTGCATGCACCCGACGCCACCGCCTGGGGACGCGCCGGC
>NZ_JAMYSE010000203.1:0-1750 GCF_040321795.1 Mesorhizobium sp. M0244
GCCGCCGTCCGCCTCTGTTGTATTTAACTGACACGGCCAGGCGGGCCCCGGCGAGGGCCCTGGGCGCCGGCCGGTAGCCCTGACACCCGGGGCGCCCGGGGGCCGCGCAGCCGCCCCAGCCGGCATAGACGCCCTTTGTCGCGTTAAGCCCGAAGGTCGCCGCACCCGGCCGGCCGATTTCCGGCGCTTCCCAGGAATTGGTGGCGCGCCTCACATCGCCGCCGCGATAGGCCGGGTCTTCGGCGCGGGCGCGGTATTTGTAGCAGACCTGCCGGCGGCCTTCGTCCTCCAGCCGCGTCTGCCACATGAAATTGCCGGCAAAGCGGGCCGCATGGCCGCCGCGCTCGACATAGGCGTCGACCGCATCGCGCATCTCCCAGGTCCAGTATTCGTCGTGGCCGACGAACACGACGCAGTCGTAGCCGTCGAGAATGTCGGGCGAAAAAAGCAGATCGTGCTGGCTGGCGAGATCGACGGCGTAGCCGGCGCGCTCGGCGAAGCGGAAGAAATGACTGTCATAGCTTGCCCAGCCGGACGAAGCGTATTTCTTCGAATGGCCGGTGGCGAAGGCCCATTCCATATGCGGATAGCGCGGCACGGTTTTCGGCGGCACGGCGACTTCGAGCGGCACGCGCGGCGCGTCCTTGGGCAGCACGACGAAGCCGCGGCACCACGGCCGCTGCGTCGACACCATCCGGGCATACTGGTCGCGGCCTGGCCCGGTGATGCCTTCGTAATGGTTGGAACCGCCCCATGTGTTGTAGGCGAGCCAGGTGCCGGTGGCCGCAACCTGCAGCACGCGGCCGGGTTTTTTGCCGGGTTGCGGCGCGACAATGAAAAGATGCTGGCAGAGGATCGGCTTGCCGTCCCGGCCATCCGCTTCAAGCGTGACGCGATAGGCCCCGGACGGCCAATCGTCGCCGACGCGGAATTCGAACGACGCTTCCCAGCCGCAGCCGTCGACCGAACATTGATCTGGCGTCTCCTGCCAGCGCGCCGCGATCCCGGTCCTTTCGAACATTGTCGTTTCCGCGCCGCCGTCACGGACGACCACGATGCCGAAGCTGGCGGCCGTCGAACTCACATGCAGCGCCACCGTCTCGCCAGGACGATAGGAAAAACGGTCGCTGTAGCACCAGATCTCGCCGCGCTCGCCATCCATGCCCGGCCATTCCCAGTAATGGCTGCGCACCGCCTGCCGTCGCTGCTCCGGCGTCAGTCCGAAATCGGGAAACTCGGTCGGCAGATGGGTCATGAACGCCTGTAAGGTCGAAGGCCCCATTTCGGCCATCCGCCGGCCAAGCGTCAATTGGAAACGATCGGGCCAGCCATTGCCGGGCTGCTCCCTTGGCCTTGCCGGCCAAACCGACTATCTCACAAAGGGCGGCCTTATCCGCCACGGGAGCCGACATGCTGCGAGTGCAAAAGGTCAAGATCGACGACATTTACGTGCCGACCGCGCGCAAGAAGACGCTGCATCCCGAGACCGTCCGCCATCTGGCCGAGGACATTCTGGAAAACGGCATGAAGACGCCGATCCAGGTGCGCCATGACGGCAAGCGCCATATCCTCGTCGAGGGGCTGCATCGGCTGGAAGCGGCAAAGTGGCTCGGGGAGACCGAGATCGATGCCTATCTGGTGCAAGCCAAGCGTCACTAGGTGTTTAGTCCCGGCGTTTGATGGGTGGGATCGAGTCGGAACCGTTCGGGCTCTTTTGCCCAAATTTTGCAGATGAACTCATAGGGTGTGA
>NZ_JAMYSE010000204.1:0-1740 GCF_040321795.1 Mesorhizobium sp. M0244
TTGTGAACATCCAAACCGACAAATCTGATATGGTCCATATGGCCCGTCTCCTATGCATGAGGCTCTGCGCCGGCCAGCCGGCTTAACCCTCGTACGTTGCATATCGGATGACGGGCCGCCCTCAGGCCCAGCAATCATAGGGACTAGCAAACAATGCCAGAGCTGCTCCGTCACGGCGAGTTGCGGCCCAAGCTCCGCAGGCGGCGGGCTGGCTGCTGTCTCGTCTGAAAGACGAAGATAGAGGCGAGGTACGAAGACGCATCCACCACTTGCTGTTTCAGCAGAAACCCTCAACTTTCAACCAAGCGTGGTCCTCGGGATCGCCGGCGCGACCGGATCGGCTGAGCGGGTGCTCCGATGTAGTAAACGTCGGCCCGGAATGGGCGCCCAGCTTTGAATCCGGTGCTTGAACAAAGATAGAGCGGCGGACCGGCTCGAAGGTCCGCCGTTCCGGGTCGTTCAGATCACAAGGAACGAACCTGCTGCAAGCGACAGACCTGGAGAGAGAGTGGCGAACTGTATTTGAGCTGCGCCACCGATCCCGTCGCTGTCGAAAGAGAGCGCCCCGGTTGAGCTGTTGTAGATGATATGGTCGGAGCTGTCATGCGCAGCCGTGCCAGCAAAGAAAGCATCGGATGAAAGGCCGCCCAACTTAAGCCCGGCAAAAACGGCGTCGTCGAGCTGGATCTTGTCCTGGAGCTTGTCGAAGTCGGTGACCTTGTCGATATTGCCGGCTCCAAGAGCGCTGTTGAATACGAAAGCATCATTGCCTCCGTTACCGGTCAAGATGTCGGCACCGCCGCCGCCGTTGATGATGTTCGCGCCGGCATTGCCCTGAATGGTCTGAGCGAACTCGTTGCCGGTTAGGTTGATTGCCGTGGTGGCGGAGGGATACCTCGTGGCGAGAAGCTCGACCTCCGAGCCGGCCGCAAGCGCATAGCTCACCGTGGTGGCTATGTTGTCGCGACCGCCGCCTACCGCCTCGATCACTCTGTCGCCGACATTGTCGACATAGTAGCCGTCGTTGCCGCTATAGCCGACCATCGTGTCGGCACCACCGAGGCCATTGAAGACATTGCTACCGGCATTGCCTTGGATGGTCTGGGCGAACTCGTTGCCGTTGAGGTGGATCGGCGCCGTGCCGGACGGGTTGGTGGTGGCGAGAAGCTCGATCTGCGAGCCGGCGGTAAGCGCATGGCTCACTGAAGTGATCACCTTGTCGGTGCCGCCACCCACCGCCTCGATCGCTTTGTCACCGGCATTGTCGACATAGTAGGTGTCATTGCCACCATAACCGATCATGGTGTCCGCGCCGCGTCCGCCGTTGATGACATTGGCGCCGGCATTGCCCTGGATGGTCTGGCTGAACTCGTTGCCGCTGAGGTTCATTGCCGTCGTGTCGGATGGATACCTTGCGGCGAGAAGCTCGATCTCGGAGCCGGCCGCAAGAGCATGGCTCACCGAGGCGAGTACTTTGTCGGCACCGCCGCCTACGGCCTCGATGACCTTGTCACCGGCATTGTCGACATAGTAGGTGTCATTGCCACCATAGCCGGTCATCGTGTCGGCGCCGCCGAGGCCGTTGATGACATTGGTGCCGGCATTGCCCTGGATGGTCTGGCTGAACTCGTTGCCGCTGAGGTTTATTGCCGTCGTGTCGGATGGATACCTTGCGGCGAGAAGCTCGATCTGGGAGCCCGTCGAAAGCGCATGGCTCACCGACGTGATCACCCGGTCGGA
>NZ_JAMYSE010000205.1:0-1722 GCF_040321795.1 Mesorhizobium sp. M0244
CGCATTGCCTCGCCTGAACTGCTCCCTAAAATTGGTTTGTTGCCTCATCTAATTTGCTCCCGAATCAACAACTTCGGGAGCTGTGATGAGGAAGGTGAGCATGGCGACACGAGCGGAATTGGTGGCGGCGATCAGTGGACGCTATGTTTTAGGCGGGCGGGCCGAAAAGGCGAGGATGTTGGACGAATTCGTGGCCCTCACTGGCTTTCATCGCAAGCATGCGATGCGACTGCTGCGAGGAGACTGCGCGCCGGCGAAGAATGGTCCTCGGCCGGGGCGGCGGGTTTACGGTGATGAGGTGCGCGCCGCTCTCGTCGTCGTTTGGGAGGCATCGGATCGAATCTGCGGGAAGCGACTACACCCGCTCTTGCCAAGCCTGATCGAAGCGATGGAACGCCACGGACACGGCGCTATGGATAGCGAGACCCGCCGGCAATTGTTGACGATGAGCCCAGCGACGATTGATCGCGTTCTCAAGGACATTAAGGCGAGTGCCAGCGGGCCGCGGCGGCGGAAAGGATCAACGACGATCCGGCGTAGTGTTCCAGTTCGGACTTTCTCGGATTGGGATGACCCCGCACCCGGCTTTGTCGAGGCGGATCTTGTTTCTCATTCCGGCCCATACGCGAAGGGCGCCTTCTCGCAAACCCTGGTGTTGACCGATATCGCCACGGGCTGGACGGAATGCGCGCCGCTGCTGGTTCGCGAGCAAACGGTCCTGATCACTGCGTTGGCCGAACTGCGCAAGTTGCTGCCGTTCCCGCTGCTGGGCTTCGACACCGACAACGACAGCGTCTTCATGAACGAGAGCGTTCAGGAGTATTGCTTGCGTGATAATATCGAACTCACCCGTTGCCGCCCCTACCGGAAGAATGACCAGGCATTTGTCGAGCAGAAGAATGGCGCGGTCGTGCGTAAGATCGTTGGATATCGACGCTTCGAGGGACTGCAAGCCACACGGGAGCTAGCCAAGCTTTATTCCTCGATGCGGTTGTTCATCAATTTCTTTCAGCCATCATTTAAGTTGAAAGAAAAGCATCGTGACGGAGCCAGGGTGGTCAAGCGGTATCATCGTCCCGCCACGCCCTATCAGCGGCTGCTTGACGATGCACGCACGCCGGAGGATACGCGCCTTCGCCTCAAGGCGATGTACCTGACGCTCGATCCGGTTCGGCTGCTGCGCGACATACGCCTGGCACAAGAGAGGTTGGTCGACATCGCCGACAAGCCGGACGGTTCGGCTGCCGCCGACGGCGAGGCATTGCCGCTCGAAGACTTTCTGTCCGGGTTGCGGATTGCGTGGCGTGGTGGGGAAGTGAACCCGACCGCCCGCCCCAAGCCGGCGGTCAAGCGAGAGCGGCGCAGACCCGATCCTCTCCTTGCCGTCACTGCCGAGCTTGAGGAATGGTTCGAGGCAGAGCCTTGGCGAACGTCACGAGAGTTGCTTGAGCGCTTACAGGTCAAATATCCCGGCGTGTATCCCGACGGCCTCATTCGGACCGTGCAGCGTCGAATGAAAATCTGGCGCAGTACGCAAGCCAATGCGTTGGTGTTCGGGCCATTCGCCGATGCCGCGCGGACGGAAATTGTAGAGGTCATGCGGTGAGATCATCCCCGGATCGGCAGAGGCTAAATCTCGGGAACAACCAGTGAGGCAATCGAGAACATCCGAGTGAGGCAACGGCATTGTTCTTTGGGAACACTCGTGGGCGAGGCAATACG
>NZ_JAMYSE010000206.1:0-1718 GCF_040321795.1 Mesorhizobium sp. M0244
TTCAAGGTGTCCCGCGCCTTCAGCCACATGGGGCCGGTCTCGACTTCGGACTTCACAATAGGAATACCGCCTTCGCCGAGACCGGTGCCGTGCAGGTTGAGCCTGGCAATCCCGAGGCGCTTTCCGACTCTTGCGGTCTCCAGGGCGGACTTCAAGAGCATGTCGGCGCCCTCGTCGTCGGCGAGCCTTCCTTCGAGGTAGCCGTTCATAATCGTGAAGGTCGCCCCCGACTTCTCGAGCGCTGCGAGGTCATGGTCCGGCCAATTCCACAATCCGACGCCGAAACCCATCTCATGCAGACGTGCGACGCGCCAAGCCATCGGACGATCAAGCCAAAGCATCTCGGCGCAGGCGGCCAACTGGAAGGGTTGGCTCATGACGGCTCAAACCTCGACCATGACGCGGCCGTTCTCGACCTTCGTCTTGTAAGTTTTGAGGTTCTCGCAGGCCGGGGGCGTCTCTACTTCGCCAGTCGTGAAGTCGAAAACGGAAGCGTGCTTGGGGCATTCCACCGTATTCGCCATGACGAGGCCGTCAGCGAGGTGAATCTTCTCGTGCGTGCAAAGCCCGTCTGTGCAGTAGTATTCATCCGCGTCGTTGCGGAAGATCGCGAAGGTACGGCCGCCATTCTCGAAGCGCTTGGCTTCCTCGGCTTCGATCTCATCAGCGGCACAAGCGTCAACCCAGGGCATTGAGTCTCTCCTCAGATATCTTGCGGTTTGAAGTCTGCGGGAGCTGACGGCATCACGCTCTGGAGGAGCGCGACGGATTTTTCGAGCCCCTCCAGCGAGTTCAGAAGTACGTCCTCGTGCTCGATGGAAAGCCAGCCGTCGTAGCCAGCCATCTTGAGCCGATAACAGAATTGCCGCCACCACTCCTCACCATGGCCGAACCCGAGCGTGATGTAGCTCCACGAGCGGGCCGGAATGTCCATTAGGTTGCCATTCTCAAGCAGCGAGGTCGTTGCCTGGACTGGCCGGTTCAGCATCGTGTCCTTGGCATGGACATGATAAACGGCCGCGCCCAGCGCTTCGGCAGCAGCGAGGGGATCAGCACCCATCCAGAACAGGTGCGACGGGTCCAGATTGGCGCCCACGACAGGTCCTACCGCTGCTCGAAGCTTCAGGAGCGAGGGCACGTTGTACACGCACTGATTGCCATGCAGCTCGAGCGCAATGCGGTCGACGCCGTTTTCTTTCGCCAGCGCCACGATCTCGGTCCAGAACGGGATCAGCTTTTCTTCCCATTGATATTTAAGGATGGTCTGCGTTTCCGGCGGCCAGGACGAGACGACCCAGTTCGGCATGCTGTCGCTAGCGCTGCCAGCCGGCAGACCGCTCATGGTGCAGACGGTGCGAATGCCCATCTCGCCGGCGACGCGGATCGTGTCTTTCAACCCTTGGCCTTGGGCCGGATCGGTTGGGTGCAGCGGATTGCCGTTTGCGTTGAGGCTTGTGATCTCCAGGCCGCGTTCCTCGAAGGCTGCAGCAATCCGCTTCTGCGCTTCCCTGTTGCCCAGCATGGACGAAAGCCGGAAATGCGGGGCGGTCGACCAGCCGCAAGTGTTCACCTCGATGCCGGATACCCCCATGCGCTGGGCATGATTAAGCACCGCGTCGAACGGCAGATTGCCGAGACTGTCTGAAACGAAACCCAGCTTCACGCGTAGAACTCCGGCTTTGCAATCATCTGGACAGGCGTACGACGGGCTTCCTTCA
>NZ_JAMYSE010000207.1:0-1690 GCF_040321795.1 Mesorhizobium sp. M0244
CCGCCCTTCCCGCCAGCGCGGAGGCTCCATCAGCGCCGCCAGAAACGGGATGTTGTGCTCGATGCCATCGACGACAAAACTGTCCAGCGCCTCCGACATCGCATCTATTGCCGCGAGCCGTGTCTGCGCCCAGGTGCACAGCTTGGCGACCATCGGGTCATAGAACATCGAGATTTCCGAGCCTTCGGTGACGCCGGTATCGTTGCGGATGACGAGCTCGCCGAATTGCCCCTCTTCCGGCGGCCGGTATTTCGTCAGCCGGCCAATCGACGGCAGAAAATTGCGATACGGGTCTTCGGCATAGAGACGGCTTTCCATCGCCCAGCCGTTCAGCTTGACGTCGCTCTGTTTGATGGCGAGCTTTTCGCCGGCCGCCACCCGGATCATCTGCTCGACCAGATCGATGCCGGTGACAAGCTCCGTTACCGGATGCTCGACCTGCAATCGCGTATTCATTTCAAGGAAATAGAAGTTCTTGTCGCTGTCGACGATGAACTCGACCGTGCCGGCGCTCTGATAGTCGACTGCCTTGGCCAGCGCCACCGACTGCTCGCCCATGGCTTTCCGCGTTCTGGCGTCGAGGAACGGCGACGGCGCCTCCTCGGCGACCTTCTGGTTGCGTCGCTGGATCGAGCATTCGCGCTCGCCGAGATGGAGCGTGTTGCCATGGGCGTCGGCGAGCACCTGGATTTCGATATGGCGCGGATCGACGATGAACTTCTCGATGAAGACGCGGTCGTCGCCGAACGAGCTCTTGGCCTCCGACCGCGCCCGGTCGAAGCCGTCGCGCACCTCTGCCTTGCTCCAGGCGATGCGCATGCCCTTGCCGCCGCCGCCGGCCGAGGCCTTGATCATCACGGGATAGCCGATTTCGCCGGCGATCTTTTCGGCATGGGCGGCGTTTTCGATGACACCAAGCCAGCCGGGCACCGTCGACACCTTGGCGGCGTTGGCGAACTTCTTCGATTCGATCTTGTCGCCCATCGCCTTGATGGCCTTGGGCTTCGGGCCGATGAAGACGATGCCTTCCCGCTCCAGCGCTTCGCAAAAGGATGCCCGCTCGGACAGGAAACCGTAGCCTGGATGCACGGCCTCAGCCCCTGTCGCCTTGCAGGCGGCGATGATCTTTTCCGGGACCAGATAACTTTGTGCAGCGGGCGAAGGGCCGATATGCACCGCCTCGTCGGCCATTTCGACATGCACGGCATCGCGGTCGGCGTCGGAATAGACCGCGACGGTGGCGATGCCCATCTTGCGCGCCGTCTTGATCACGCGGCAGGCGATCTCGCCACGGTTGGCGATCAGGATCTTTGTGAACATGCAGGCCTCGTCCCTCGGCTGCCCTTCTTTTATGGGCTTCCCGTTTTATGGGCTTCAGGGGGCCGGTCAAGGCAAAGTCGGGGCCTATCTCGAATGCAAATCCGCGGGCACTGACGAAAATCCGGGGTCGGAACGTCGCTTCGTGCATAGCGCAGAGTTGAGAGGTAAGTTAAATCTAAGCTTGGACTGCAGATTTGCCTTGGGAGGATTGCCTGATGAAAACCCGCGCCGCAGTCGCTGTCGCCGCCGGAAAGCCGCTGCAGATCATGGAGGTCGACCTCGACGGTCCTCGTGATGGCGAGGTGCTGGTCGAGATCAAGGCAACCGGCATCTGCCACACCGACGAGTTCACTTTGTCGGGCGCCGACCC
>NZ_JAMYSE010000208.1:0-1668 GCF_040321795.1 Mesorhizobium sp. M0244
CTTTGCTCGCCCATCATCGACTCAATCTCCTCTTACGACGAAGATTGAATCAGTGCTTCAGGACTGCTGCAACCCGGACTTTTTCAACACAATCGACCCAAAGGCGACAAGACGACCAAAAAGGTTGGAAGCGCAGCGAACCCCTCTATATCGACAGCCATGGATGCATCGAGCGACCACCCACAGAACGACGAGCTTCTCTCGGACATCCAGCGCCTGTCCTTCGACTATTTTCTCAAAGAGGCCAACCCGGCGAATGGCCTGATCGCCGACCGCAACACCCCGGGGTCACCGGCCAGCATCGCCGCCGTCGGGCTCGCCCTGTCGGCCTATCCCGTCGGTGTCGAGCGCGGTTTCATGACGCGCGCCGCCGCCGCTGAACGGACGCTCGCCACGCTTCGCTTCTTCTGGAACGCGCCGCAAGGGCCCGAAGCCGACGCTACGGGCCACAAGGGCTTCTACTACCATTTCCTCGACATGGAGACCGGCCGCCGCGTCTGGAAGTGTGAGCTGTCCACGGTCGATACGGCGCTTCTGCTTGCCGGTGCGCTGGCCGCCGGCGCCTATTTTGGCGAGGACGATGAATCCGAACTGGAAATCCGGCGGCTTGCCGATGCGCTCTACCGGCGCGCCGACTGGCGATGGGCGCAGAACGGCGGCGCCACCCTCACCCATGGCTGGCGGCCTGGAAAAGGCTTCCTGCGCTATCGCTGGCAAGGCTACGACGAAGCGGTGATCCTTTATGTGTTGGGCCTCGGCTCGCCAACCCATCCGCTGCCGCCCGAGAGCTACGCGGCCTGGCTATCCACCTACAAGTGGAAAAAGCTCTATGGCCGGGAACTGGTTTACGCCGGTCCACTTTTCATCCACCAGCTCTCGCATATCTGGATCGATTTTCGCGGCATCCGCGATGCTTCCATGCGCAACCACGACTGCGACTATTTCGAGAACAGCCGCGAGGCAACCTACCTGCAACGCGACTACGCCATTCGCAATCCGAAGGGTTTCAGCGGTTATGGCGAGAATTGCTGGGGCATCACCGCCAGCGACGGCCCAAGCCCGACAAAACGCCAAATCACGGTCGGTGGCCGCCGCTTCTTCGGCTATCTGGCGCGCGGTGCGCCATTCGGCCCTGATGATGGGACGTTGTCGCCGTGGGCAGCGATTACCTCATTGCCCTTTGCGCCAGAGATCGTTCTGCCGGCACTGCGCTATTTCCACGAGATCGACCTGCAAGAGGGCAACCCTTACGGCTTCACCGCAAGCTTCAATCCGACAATAGCAGCCGCCGACGGCCGGCCCTGCGGTTGGGTATCGCCGGACCATGTCGGCATCAATCAGGGGCCGATCACTCTGATGATAGAGAACTACCGCTCGGGCTTCGTGTGGCGCCTGATGCGCCGCGTGCCGGCCATCATCGCGGGACTGCACCGAGCCGGTTTTTCGGGCGGTTGGCTATAACAAGTCGAGATGACAAAGCTCCCCGACTGATACCGGGACTCTTGACTGCTAGCGCAATGCCGCATTTGCTGCAAATATCGGCTTAGCGGCGCATTGCTTCTCGGCAGCATAGGGGCCGGGAGCCGTCGGTCTGCTTCGGATCAGCGGCTGGCGAACGCGGACATAGCTTGTCGGAAGCTCCCGAGCAAATGCCGGCTTCCTAATTTC
>NZ_JAMYSE010000209.1:0-1651 GCF_040321795.1 Mesorhizobium sp. M0244
GAGGCGATCGGTGAAACTGCTCAACGAGCTAGCGTGGCGAAACCTTCGCCGCGCCAGACCGTTTATTCTGCTCCAGGAGAGGTCCATTCATGCCCAGACGAGATGCAAAAAAACCAGCGGCCAGACGGCCAACGAGCCCTCGTTCGCGTCCCCTGAAAGGCGAGGAGACGGAAGTGAACCACATCGTCGAAACGCAAAGTGTATCGCCAGCCCAGGCGCGAGAGCTTGTGCGGCGGCACGGAAACGATTGGCGTAAGATCGATGAAGCCGCCAAGTCTTATAAGGACGACAGCTAAGCACTTCCAAGCCGGGGAAAGGGAGCTTTGTCACGGCAATCCGCGGAGTTGCAAATCGAGCGGATCGGCTTGAGGCGACGAATGACCACTATCGCAACGTTCATGGTCAGCCACTATATTCCCGGCCGGATGCCGCCATGTCCAGAACTCTGATTGTCGTTGGTCTGATTATAGTTGCCATAGGCCTATTGTGGCCCTGGTTGTCGCGGATCGGTCTGGGCAGATTGCCCGGTGACATCCTGATCCAACGTGAGAACTTCACGTTTTATGCTCCGATCGGCACTGGGATTCTGATCAGCATCGTGCTTTCGTTTGTTCTGTGGCTACTCAACCGATAGCGAGGACGGCGAGCCCGCGTCGCCGGAGGAAAAGAACGACGTGGGCCGATCGGAGCTATCCGATCTGGCAGCAAAAATATGAGGGAAAGAGTTTGCTGCGTGGGCAGAACTTTCCCTGCGCGCCGGTGTTCCATCGCGCGAGTAAAAAAGCCGGCCGCACAGTTCGATGCGGCGGGGCCGATCAAGCGCTGTTGCACCCGGCGGGGGCTCGGGGTCGGGCATGCCCGGTGCGCGCGGAGGGATTTTAGATGCATCAGCTGCAATACGTCCACCAACCGACGGTTGGACAACACGAGGCATGATTCCGAGCGCTTTCTCTCAGTGCCGAAGGGACAAGATAGTTGCAGGAACTCAGCCTTGGCGCGGCACGTTGCTAAGTCGTTGACCATCGCAAAGGATGTATGCAATGGCGAAAGACATATCTCGCGAGGAAGAGCAACGCGGCACCGAAAAAGTTCTCTTCTGGGGCGCTGCGATCGCTCTTGTCCTTTTTGTGTCTCTGCTGACCATCGCCCTCGTCGGGACGTCCTGATCTGTTTAGACAGCAGGATTGGACCGGCGGGCGCGAGGCCTTGTGAGCTTAGGGGCGGATGCCGGGCTGCTGCACCCCATAAGCCGCTCCCATCCGCCGTTTGTCTTCTCAATCGCGAGTCGAGCAGCAACGCGCTGAATTCAGAAAAATTAATTGCGCGGGTCACAACCTACAGCAACACTGTCCCCAATCCGACCCGATCGGCTGTCCTTCGCTGGAGACGAAAAGCCACGAGCGGACGCTACAGGCCCAACTTCTCCCGGAGTGCATCAATGCGTTTAGAAGCTTCCGCCTTGCTGAGGCCATCAGCATAGGCGTCAGGGTCGTCGGCCTGTTCGGCAAGAGTTTTCAAATAGGAGGCTTGTGCGGGAGTCATTGGGTCACCTCCGCTGACCCAATCTTCCGGGTCCTTTTCGACATTTGCCGATGCCTCGATTTTTGGGTTGTGCCGGTCGACCATGCTCAATCTCCCTTGATGATCACCA
>NZ_JAMYSE010000210.1:0-1605 GCF_040321795.1 Mesorhizobium sp. M0244
TTATCCGGTATGTGATCTGTGGTGCCTTTTCGTCCTGCTGTTCTTGTTTTGGAACGGCCTTATGGTGAGCCCATCCGGGACGTGGGGCACCGGGAGCACGAAGGTGCAGGCAGGCCGTCAATAGACCGTGGGCTGAGAGCCCGAGCTCGTTACATGGCCGCCCCTCGCGACTTTCCCGGATGCGCTGCGAGCGCGGATCAGTAGATGTCGTGTTGCCCGCCAGCTCCCGTCTTTGACCGAGCCAAGAAGGAGGAACGGGCATGCGCATCATCGGACTGGATATCCATCGCGCCTTCGCCGAGGCGGTAGCTTGGGAGGACGGCAGGCTCAGGCGGCTGGGTCGTGTCGACATGCGGCGCGATCTGCTGGATGCCTTCGCCGCAAAGCTGTCGTTGGATGATGTCGTGGTGATCGAGGCGACGGGCAACGCGTCCTCGGCCGCCGCGGTTGTCGCGCCGCATGTGAAGAAAGTGGTGATCGCAAACCCCAAGCAGGTGCGCATCATCGCCTATGCCAAGATCAAGACGGACACGATCGATGCCAGCGTTCTGGCGCAGCTCTATGCCAGCGGCTTCCTGCCGGAAGTCTGGATTCCGGATGAGCCGACGCAGGCTCTGCGTCGACAGGTGACACGGCGCAATCAGATTGTCCGGCAGAGGTCTCGATTGAAGAACGTCATCCAGTCGATCCTTCATAGCCACCTGATCCCGTCCTGCCCGCATGCCGACCTGTGCGGCACTAAGGGCCGGTCATGGTTGAGCGAGCAGGTCGTGCCGCAGGACGAGCGCCTCGCGATCGATCGGCATCTGCGCGAGTTCGACCGATTGGGCGAAGACCTCCAGGTCATCGAACGCGATCTTGCCCGCTCGGCTCTCGCGGATGAAGGCGTGAAGCGGCTGATGACCATTCCCGGGGTCGACATGACCGTCGCGCTGGCGATGAAGGCGGCGATCGGCGACGTGTCGCGCTTCGACGATCCGCAGAAGCTCGTGAGCTATCTCGGGTTGAACCCAAGCGTCCGACAGTCCGGGCCAGGTCCGGCCTACCATGGGCGGATCACCAAGCAGGGCCGTGGTCATGCGCGCGGCATGCTCGTCGAGGCGGCCTGGGCGGCCGCTCGTGCTCCCGGACCGTTGCGAGCCTTCTTCCTGCGTGTGCGAGCCCGGCGCGGGCAGCATGTCGCGGCCGTGGCAACCGCACGCAAACTCTCTGTCGTGATCTGGCATCTGTTGATGAAGGGCGAGAGTTACGCGTGGGCTCGACCCTCCCTGCATGCCAAGAAGCTGCGCGATGTGGAACTCAAGGCCGGGAGCAAGGCCGTGCGCGGCCAAAAGGGGGCCGCGCACGCCTACAACATCAAGAGCCACCGGGAAGAAGAGCGCCGGTGGGTGGAGCAGGCCGAGAGCGCCTATGCACGCTTCGTCGCCGGTTGGAACCCGCGAGGCCCGAGAAAGGCGCGCACGGATGCCGCAAACGAGGTGCGACGATAGAAGCTGCGCGGCAGGGCTCTCACCTCGGACCCTGCTCTTCGCCACGCGGTCGTCCGTGCGCGACAGGAGAATAGCGCAGATTTATCAAAAAGGCTCTTGTCGATCACATCAGTGG
>NZ_JAMYSE010000211.1:0-1576 GCF_040321795.1 Mesorhizobium sp. M0244
CCTCCCCGGCAGCTTCCACACTCAGCCCCGGCAGGTCCAATGACCCGACGGCGTTGTTCTGCCAGGCCAACATCACCTGGAACAGCGGCGTGTGATCAAGATGCCGTGGCGGCTGCACGATCTCGACGACCTGCTCGAACGGCAGGTCCTGATGCTCCTGGGCAGCCAAGGCCGTGCGCCGCGTCCGTTCCAGAAGCTCCGACACGCTCGGCTCGCCCGACAGGTCCAGCCGAAGCGCCAGGGTGTTGACGAAGAAGCCGATCAACTCTTCGATCTCGCCCCGGCCTCGATTGGCGCTCGGCACGCCGATCACAAGGTCGTCCTGCCCCGACAGACGCGACAGCACCGCCGCCCAGGCCGCCAGCACCGTCATGAACAACGTCGTGCCATGCTGCCGGCTCAGCCGCTTCAGACCCCGCGTCAGATCCGCATCGATGACGATCGGCACAGCGGCCCCGGCATACGACTGCTGGGCCGGCCGCGGCCGGTCCGTCGGCAGCGCAAGACGGGCCGGAGCGTCAGACAGGGTGTCGCGCCAATACTGCGCCTGGCTCTGCAGCCGTTCCCCCGACAGCCACCGCCGTTGCCAGGCGGCATAATCCGGGTACTGGATCGCCAGCGGCGGCAAAGGATCGTCCTGTCCAGCCTCGAACGCCCGGTAAAGCTGACTGAGTTCACGCACCAGCACGCCCATCGACCAGCCGTCCGAGACGATATGATGCTGGGTCAGCAGGAAGACGTGTTGCTCATCCGACATCCGGATCAGACGCCCGCGGATCAGCGGCCCGCGCGCAACATCGAACGGCGTGCGCGCCTCTTCATGGCACAGATCCAAAAGCGCAGCCTCAGCATCCGGCCTGTCCCGCAGATCGTGCTCGGCCACCGGCAGTCCCGCATCCGGCGGCAGAACCTCAACCCAGGGCTTGCCCTCCGGTGCGACAAAGACGCTGCGCAGCGCCTCATGACGCGCAAACAGACGGTCAAGGCTGCGCTGCCAGGCGCCGCGGTCGAGCACACCACGCAGCCGCAAGGCCAGTGGAATGTGATAGTTCGTGCTGCCCTCGTCCAGCTGCGCCAAAAACCATATCCGCTGCTGCGCAAACGACAGCACAAGCGGCTCATTGCGCGACACCGTCGCAATCGCCGGCAGGTCTTGCGGACCGGAGCGGCTCAACACCTCGACGATGCTTTCGGCCAGATCGGCAAGCACCGGTCTGGCGAACAGCCTCGTCAGCGGCAGTTCGACCCCAACAGCCCGCGACAGCCGGCTCGAGAGCTGCACGGCCAGCAGCGAGTGGCCACCCAGCTCGAAGAAGTGGTCGTGGCGTCCGACCCGCTCGACACCGAGAAGCTCCGCCCAGATCTCGGCCAGCGCCGTCTCGATCGCGGCGCGGGGCGCCTCATAGGCCGCCCGCGCATAGGCGTCGTCGGCCGGCGCCGGCAGCGCCTTGCGGTCGAGCTTGCCGTTCGGCGTCAGCGGTAGCGCCGCCAGCCGCACGAATGCCGTTGGCACCATGTAGTCCGGCAGCCGCCCGCTCACATGTGCGCGCAAGGCGCCGGCAAGCGCGCCGCCATC
>NZ_JAMYSE010000212.1:0-1469 GCF_040321795.1 Mesorhizobium sp. M0244
TGCGATTGGGTCGAGGCGGCCTCCTTGCCCTAAGTGGCTGGGATTGGTGTCCGGATAGTGCAGATCTTGGCCAATTTCCTGAGGTTCTGGGCGATGGCTGCGAGGTGGAACTCATCGCGGGCACCACAGGGGCCGCGCAATCGCAGTCTGTCGAGCTTCAGGATGCGCTTGAGGTGCGCGAACAGCATCTCCACCTTCTTCCGTTGATAGCGTGAGGTTTGGTAGGCCTCGGTCTTGGCGATGTCGCGGGCCATGTCGCGCGCGCCCTCATAGATCGAGCGCAGCACTTTGCGCGCCGGCTCCTTCGGGCAACAGCGGGGCTTCAGGGCACAGGCGTCGCAATCCAGCTTGCTGGCGCGATAGCGCATCATGCCATTCTCGTCGACGAGAGGGTGTGGCACCCGATAGGTCTTCTGGCGCTGCCTGAGCGTCTTTCCGCCCGGGCAAATATAGGCATCGGCCTTATGGTCGTAGGTGAAGTCGTCGCGCGAGAAGGTGCCATCCTTGCGCCTAGACTTGTCGAACACCGGGATATGCGGCTCGATCCCACGCTCATGCACCAACCAGTTCAGCATTTCGGCCGAGCCGTAGCCGGTGTCGGCAATCAGCCGCTCCGGCCACAGGCCGAGCTCGTCGTGCGCCCGCTCGAT
Source organism: Mesorhizobium sp. M0244 (assembly GCF_040321795.1). NCBI lineage: Bacteria > Pseudomonadati > Pseudomonadota > Alphaproteobacteria > Hyphomicrobiales > Phyllobacteriaceae > Mesorhizobium > Mesorhizobium sp. M0244. Next base: position 651 of record NZ_JAMYSE010000212.1, read on the forward strand.
CATGGTCTTGGCGGCCGTCACCTCGGCTTGGCGCACCGCGGTCGAGGGCTCCACATCGACGATGACGGCGTGCTCCACGTCGATCAGATAGTTGGTGCAATAGGCGTAGACGGCCGGGCCGCCCCAAGAGGCGGTCCAGCGTGCTGCAGGATCGACAGGCGATACGAACTTTGGCTCTACCGGCGTGGCGGCCCCGAAGGCGGCGTCATCCAGAGTGGCGAGATACTCAGCCACGGCCCGCTTGGCTTTGGGATTGAGGTCCTCGGCCGTTTCGATCCCGCGCTGACGATGGGCGTCGGCGACGATCATGCTGGCATCGACCGCAAAGCCTTCGCCGCCGACGAGCCCTTCAGCTATGCAGCGCCGGACGACGGTCTCGAACAGTTCGCGCAGCAGGTCGGCATCGCGGAAGCGGCCGTGGCGGGTCTTGGAGAAGGTTGAGTGGTCAGGCACATCACCCTCGAGACCAAGCCGGCAGAACCACCGATAGGCCAGGTTCAGATGTACCTCCTCGCACAGCCGGCGCTCCGAGCGGATGCCGAAGCAATAGCCGACGATCAGCATGCGGATCAGCAGCTCAGGGTCGATCGAGGGACGGCCGATCGAGCTGTAGAAGGGCGCCAGATGCTGGCGGATGGCGGACAGGTCGACGAAGTGGTCGATCGCTCTGAGCAGGTGATCCGCCGGCACATGCCGCTCCAGGCTGAAGCCGTAGAACAGCTCCTCCTGCATCACACTTTGCTCGCCCATCATCGACTCAATCTCCTCTTACGACGAAGATTGAATCAGTGCTTCAGGACTGCTGCAACCCGGACTTTT
>NZ_JAMYSE010000213.1:0-1424 GCF_040321795.1 Mesorhizobium sp. M0244
CACAGGGAGTCGCGCCAGCCGAGGCGACCACCTCTGTCGCCTTCGGCGACATCTCCCCCTCAAGGGGGGAGATCGGCAGCTTCACCGACGCCGCCGGCTCCGGAATGTTTGCGATCAGCGTAGAGCGGCGCCGCGTCCGGAAATTGAAGCTACCGCCCAGCGATGGCCAGCGGATTGTTCTCCAGTGCCGCCCGGTCCGGCGTGTCGATCGACGGCCGGTTGGTGAAGGCGGCGAAAAGCCGGCGGACATAGTCTTCCGGCATGTCGAGCGTGATCAGTACCAGCCTGGTGCGGCGCTGGCTGTCCGGCCAGGCCGGCAGTTGCACTGGCGGATGCAGGATCTTCTGCACGCCATGGATGACGAGCGGCCGCGACGGATCTTCTGCAAGCTCAATGACGCCCTTCATCCGCAAAAGGCGCTCGCCATGCGCCGAGCGCAGCAGATCGAGGAACATCTCGATTGCCGAAAACGGCACCGGCCCGTCATGAACCAGCGAATAGGAGCGGACGCGGGAATCGTGCCTGTGGCCGTGACCATGGTGATCGTGGTCGCCATGGTCATGCCCGTCGTGGTCATGCCCGCCGTGATCATGCTCATGACCGGCTTCCTCGCCCAGCCAGCGCCGCACGTCGGCGGATTTGGTGGCCGGATTGTAGAGCCCGCAATCGAACAGGGTCGCGGTGCTTGCCTCGCTCGCGTCGAGCACCACGGCGCCCGGGTTGAGCTGCCTGAGCCGCGCCCGCAACGTCTTGGCATCGCCCGCATCCGTGGCTAGATCGGCCTTGCTGAGCACGATGCGATCGGCGACCGCCACCTGCTTCACCGCCTCGACATGGGCATCGAGCGTCGCATTGCCATTGACGGCGTCGACCAGGGTGATGACGCCGTCGAGCCGGAACGCCTGGACCAGGGCCGGATGCGCCATGATCGATTGCAGCACGGGTGCTGGATCGGCGAGGCCGGTGGTCTCGACGACGACGCGGGCAAGCCGGTCGATGCGGCCGGTCTGCAGCCTGTCGACGAGGTCGGCCAGCGTGTCGACCAGCTCGCCGCGCACCGTGCAGCAGAGGCAGCCATCGGAGAGCTGGATGATGCCGTCGGAAGCCTGCTCGACCAGGAGATGGTCGATCGCCACCTCGCCGAACTCGTTGATGATGACTGCGGTGTCGGCGAGCGCCGGATCCCTGAGCAGCCGGTTGAGCAGCGTCGTCTTGCCGGCGCCGAGAAAGCCGGTGAGCACCGAAACGGGGATCGGGAAGCCGGCCATGCGGCTAGTTCCGCGCCTTGGCCGGCTGTTGGACCTGCGCGGCGGTGGTCGACCCGGCCACGGCCCGCGCCGCGCCCGGCCGCGGGGCCCCCGGCGGGGGGCCAATGGGGGCCGGCCCGGGGGGGCAATTCCGCCCCGCGGGCAGCAGCCACCCCC
>NZ_JAMYSE010000214.1:0-1421 GCF_040321795.1 Mesorhizobium sp. M0244
TCAACAGATGGGGTGATTGGGGTCTCGCCCGAGCCAAGGTGCGGGCGGCTGCTCCTGTATGGATGTTACAACGTGGTCGCCTTGGAGCGCCACAAACATCGGGAAGGAGCAGCCGTGAAGTATTTTGCTGGATTAGACGTATCTTTGGAAGAGACCGCGATTTGCGTCGTCGATGAGAGCAGTCAGATCGTGAAGGAAACACGAGCGGCGAGCGAACCACAGGCCTTGTCCGATGCGTTGCGGAAGCTCGATCTGCCGCTGGAGCGCATCGGGCTTGAAGCGTGCTCGCTGACGGCCTGGCTTCACGATGGATTGTGCGCCGAAGGTCTGCCTGCGATCTGCATCGAGACGCGCCAAGCCAATGCGGCCATGAAGACGATGCCGAACAAGACCGATCGCAACGACGCCCGCGCGCTTGCGCAGATCATGCGCACGGGCTGGTATCGGCAGGTGCATGTCAAGAGCCGGCAATGCCGGCTGTGGCGTGCGCTGCTGGTTGCCCGCCGGACGGTGCTGAACGAGATGCGCAGCATCGAGAATGTCGTGCGCGCCATGCTGCGAGAGGCCGGCGTCAAGCTCGGTACGCCATCGCGCACCGCCTTTGCTGATCGCGTGCGCGAACTGGCCAGTGCCGAGGTGATGGCGATGGTCGAGCCGCTGCTTACGATCCTCGGCACCATGCTCAAGGAGTTCGCCCGGCTGACCAAGAAGGTTCTCGACATCGTCCGCAAGGAGGAGGTCTGCCGGCGGCTGATGAGCGCGCCAGGCGTTGGTCCGATTACGGCGCTCGCCTTCCGCGCCACGATCGACCGGCCGGAGCGGTTCGGCTCCTCGCGGGCGGTGGGAGCGCATCTGGGGCTGACGCCAGCGCGATACCAATCCGGTGAGACCGACATCCAGGGCAAGGTCAGCCGCTGTGGCGACGAGCTCGCCCGCACAGCACTCTACGAGGCAGCCCATTCACTGCTTGTGCGTTCCAAAAAGTGGTCGAGCTTGCGCGCCTGGGGCATGAACATCGCCAGACGCCGCGGCATGGCGCGGGCGCGGGTGGCGGTGGCCCGCAAGCTGGCCGTCATCCTGCACCGCATGTGGGCCGACGCAACCGAATTCCGCTTTGGAAAGGAAGCCGCCGGATCGGCATGAAATAGCGCAAGGAACAAAAACGAACACAAACAGTGGTTCGCCCGCGAGGGTGATCTGGATCGTTCCCGTGGGGACGATGGGCAAGGCGATCTCGTTAGCAGGCACGATCCTGGGCGAAGTCTCCCAAGGTCGTTCAACAGATTGAGACGCCTCGCTCTCCTGACCCCATCATGCGGCGGCTCCGCGCCGACCGCGAAGAGAAGCGAGTGACCCGCGGGGCGACATGGTCCGGAAAAAAGACAGGAAACGCTTGACCTCACCGACCCCAATCAGAGAAG
>NZ_JAMYSE010000215.1:0-1417 GCF_040321795.1 Mesorhizobium sp. M0244
CACAAGCGGCTCGAGGGCTCGAAGTTCGTCTGGCCGCAGGTTCGCGACGGCGTGATGCGCATGTCGCCGGCGATGTTCGCGGCCTTGTTCGAAGGGCTGGATTGGAGACTGGTTCGCCCCGAGCGGGCACGGCGTCCGCAGCTGGCCGGATGAGTGTGGCACAGTGACTCAGGTGCCTTGTCTCCAATGGCGTTATCGGAGATCATGTGGTTGATTTAGTGCATGAATCTGACGGTTCTCCAGGAAGAGAACGAGCGTTTGAAGGCGCTCCTCGCCGAGGCGCAGGCAGCTTTGGCAGAGTCCGAGGAGGCGCGCCGCCGCCTGGAGAGCGTCGTCAGCCAGCTCAACCACGAGAAGTTCGGCGCCAAGTCCGAGAAGCTGCATCCCGATCAATACCACCTGCCGCTCGAAGACGTGGAGATCGCGCAGGGCGTGCTCGATGCCGCGCAGGAAAAGGCGCAGCGGGTCATCCGGGGGCGTTCGGACGGCTCGTCCGGTTCGCGCCAGCGCAATCGTGGCCACTTGCCTGCCCATCTGCCGCGGGTGGAGCGGATCATCGAGCCCAGGAGCACGCTGTGTCCGTGCGGCTGCGGCGAGATGGCCAGGATCGGCGAGGATGTCAGCGAGCGGCTCGACGCAATCCCGGCGCAACTGCGCGTGCTGGTCACGCGCCGCCCGAAATACGCTTGCCGGCGCTGCTCGGGCGCCGTCGTGCAGGCGCATGCGCCCGAGCATATCGTGCCTGGTGGCCTGCCGACCGAGGCGCTGATCGCCCAGGTCATCGTCGCCAAGTTCGGTGATCATTTGCCGTTCTACCGGCAGGCCGAGATCTACGCCCGCCAGGGCATCCAGCTGGATCGGGCGACACTGGGCAACTGGGCAGGCCGGGCCTGCTTCCATCTCAAGCCCATAGCCGATCAGATGCGCGGGCATCTGGCTGCGGCAGAGCGCCTGTTCATGGACGAGACCACGGCGCCGGTGCTCGATCCCGGACGCGGCAAGGTCAAGAAGGGCTTCTTCTGGGCAATCGCCTCCGATGATCGCGGCCATGGTGGCCAAGGCCCGCCCATCGTGCTGTTCCACTATGCGCCGGGGCGCGGCGGCGAGCATGCCGAACGCTTCCTTCAAGGCTTCGGCGGACAGTTCCTGCAGGTTGACGCCTATGAGGGCTATGACCGGCTGACACGCCTGGAGCGGCCACAAGGACCGTGGCTGCTCGTCCATTGCTGGAGCCACCTGCGCCGACGTTTTGTGAAGCTGGCGCGCAACACCAAGTCCCCGATCGCCGAAGCTGCCGTGCGCCAGATCGCTACGCTCTACGCCGTCGAGGCGACGGTGCGCGGCATGACGCCACAAGCTCGGCTCGCCGCCCGACAGCAGTACTCCACCCCGATCATCGCCGCCTTGAAGCCGTGGT
>NZ_JAMYSE010000216.1:0-1388 GCF_040321795.1 Mesorhizobium sp. M0244
CCTTCCACAAAGGGACTGGCGATGAACCGCTCCGCCGTCAGATCGGGCCGGTTCAGGTAGCCACGCGCAACGCCGGCCCCGCCAACGTAAAGCTCACCCACCGCCCCGAACGGCACGGGCCCACCATGACCGTCCAGAAGATACACCCGCGTGTTCGCAATCGGGCGCCCGATCGGGATGGAGGCCAGCCCCCCGACAGCGTCGGATATTGCGAATGTGGCACATCCAACCGTCGCTTCTGTCGGACCATAATGATTGATCAGACGCACGTTCGGGAAATGCTCTTGCCAAAACTGCATGTCTGCCGGGATCAAGGCCTCGCCACCGACCATGAGTGCTCTGGTCGGGGCTGGTCCCTTGTAGGCTTCAAGCCGCTTGTTCAGCAGGCTTAGATGCGAAGGGGTCAGCTTGATTAGATCATAGGTCTGACCATCCTCTAAAGCAGCAAGCGCATGTATTAGGGCAATGGGGTTGGCAAGACGAAGCTTGGCGCCCGCCAAGAAAGGCCCGAATAAGGTCGTAACGCCAGCATCAAAGCTGAACGACAGCAGCATGGGCGAACCGTTGCCGGCTTCTTCGTAATGGCTGCGATCCGACCAATGCAAATAGTTCACCAGACTTCCATGCTCGACCATGACGCCCTTTGGGGTTCCGGTGGAGCCTGAGGTGTAGATGACATAGGCGAGATGGCGCGCGGTGAGACCAAGGGCGCGCGGCTCGGGATCGCAGGCCGGCAGCTCGGCCCAGGTGGGAGTGGCCGTCTCCAGATCGACCACGCTCACATCGACAAGCGCCTCGGGGCCGAGCGCGGCCCGGCCGGCCGCATCGCAAAGCAGCAGCCGCGGCGCGGCATCGTCGAGAACCTGCCGCAGCCGCGCGCAGGGATAGGCCGGGTCCAGCGGCAGATAGGCACCGCCCGCCTTGAGGATCGCCAAAAGCCCCACCACCATCGCCACGCTGCGCTCCAGGCAGATCGCCACCGGCTGGTCCGGCCTGACCCCGAGCCCGATCAGATGATGCGCCAGACGGTTGGCCCGCGCGTTGAGCTCGCCATAGCTCAGGCGCTCGTCCTCATGGACCACCGCCACCGCCTCCGGCGCCTGGCGCACCTGCGCCTCGAACAGCTCGTGGATGCACCGCTGCGACGGATAGGCCGCCGCCGTCCGGTTCAACGCCTCCAGCAGATAGGTGCGCTCGGCGGCCGGCAGGATGTCAATGCGGCCGACCGGCTGGCCTGCATCGGCAGCCATCGCCCGCAGCAGCGCCAGCAGATAACCACGCTGCCGCTCGATCGTCGCCTGATCGAACAGCGCCGTGGCATAACCAAACGTTCCGGCGATCTCCTCGCCACGCTCGCAAAGGCTCAGCTCCAGATCGAACTTGACCTG
>NZ_JAMYSE010000217.1:0-1344 GCF_040321795.1 Mesorhizobium sp. M0244
AGGAGCCATCCGCCATGCAGATTACCACCGTGGGCCTTGATCTGGCCAAGCGCATTTTTCAGGTTCATGCCGTCGACGCGTCTGGGGGCGTTGTCGTGCGCAAGGCCCTGCGCCGATCGCAAGTTCTGCCGTTCTTCACCAAGTTGCCACCCTGCCTGATCGGCATGGAGGCCTGCGGGACGGCACATCACTGGGCTCGAGAACTGACGGAGCTCGGCCATGAAGTCCGCCTGATGCCACCGTCCTACGTGAAGCCCTATGTGAAGCGCGGCAAGAATGATGCGGTGGACGCGGAAGCGATTTGCGAAGCGGTAACACGCCCGACCATGCGCTTCGTGGCGATGAAGTCGGCCGAGCAACAGGCGGCCCTGTCGCTTCACCGCACACGCAATCTTCTGGTCAAGCAGCGCACGCAACTCGTGAACATGATCCGCGGCCTGTTGGCTGAGTTCGGCATCGACATTCCCCAAGGTTTGGAGCGGGCGCTTAAGCTGGCGCGCCAGATAGCCGCGAAGAAATCCACATTGGACGTACCGGCAATGGCACTGCAGATTCTGTGTATCCTGTGCGAGCAGGTGCTCAACACCCATGCCCGGCTCCAGACCATTGACCGGTCGATCCTTGCCCAACAAAGAACGAATGAAGTGGCACGGCGTCTATCGACCATACCTGGCATTGGCCCGATCGGTGCCACAGCGTTGGCGGCCTCGGTTGCTGATCCGGGTCAGTTCCGCTCGGGTCGAGAGTTTGCCGCCTGGCTCGGGCTGACACCTTCGCAAAACTCGAGCGGCGGAAAGGACCGTCTCGGGCACATCACCAAGATGGGCGACCGGTACCTGAGAAAGCTCCTTGTGATCGGCGCAACCTCCCTGATCCGACGGGCAAGGCATAAGCCCGAGGCTGCGGATCCGCGCCTCCTCGCGTTGCTCGCCAGGAAGCCAGCGCGCGTGGCGAGCGTAGCGATGGCAAACAAGATGGCCCGCGTGGTGTGGGCTATCATGGCGCGCGGCGAAACCTATCAGGCGCGTCATGCTCCGAACCTTGCAGCGTAAGTTGCGCAGAAGACGAGACACTGAAGCAGAAATCAGATCGAGCCGATCGATCGGCTCCATGAGGTTGTGAGAGCGACGCGATGTGATGGCGAGACGGTCAGGCCGGGAACAGGGACAACCCATGCGATGTCGGAGGCATCATAGCCTGCAAAGCAGATTGGGACCCAGTTCGCCGACCCCATCAGGGCCAGCAGTCTCGAATGGCTGCATCAACAGGCCGGACAGAAGACTGCACCCGACCAACGCGCCATAATGTCGAATTACCTCTTGCATCGCGGGAGCCATCCACAGA
>NZ_JAMYSE010000218.1:0-1261 GCF_040321795.1 Mesorhizobium sp. M0244
GAGGAGATTACGGATCTGATGGCTGGCGGCGAAACGATGGCCGATCTGGAAGCCAAGGTCGATGGTTACATGGCCGAGCATGAAGGTCATCCGCCGTCCTTCCAGGTGCTGGAGGGCCCAGCCGCTCGTTAGATTTCTTAAAAGGCGCCAACCAGGCGTGGCTCCATGCCGCCGAGTTGGCCGTTGCCCGTAAGTTCGAAAAAGCAAAAGCAGGACAGAAATGACAATCCGCATTGCAGTGATCGGCGCCGGTTTGATGGGCGCGGATCATGCCAAGATAGTTGCCGAGGAACTGCCCGGCGCAACCCTTCAATTGGTCTGCGACATGGATGAGCAGCGCGCTCGTTCTGTTGCCGACGCGTGTGGCGCTATCGACATTGCCACCGACCCCAAGGGCGCCATCACGCGGCAAGACGTGGACGCCGTGATCATTGCGAGTCCCGATTTCACGCATGCGCCGCTTTCGATGGCTTGCATTGCCGCCGGCAAGCGCGTCCTATGCGAAAAACCGCTGTCACAAGCGTCGGCTGACTGCATCGCGGTGATGGAAGCCGAACAGAAAGCGGGGGCGAAATTCGTCCAGCTCGGCTTCATGCGGCGTTACGATCAATCCTACCAGGAGATGAAGCAAGCGCTCGATAATGGTCATCTCGGCCGGGCGCTGATGATGCACAATTTTCACCGCAATGTTGAAACGCCTGCGGCCGACTTCACCGGCGCGATGGCTATCACCAATTCGGCCCCGCACGAATTCGATGTCGTGCGATATGTGCTCGGCACCGAATATGCTGCCATCTCCGCATTCCAGCCAAGCCGCTCGGACGCGCGTGTGGCACCTGTCGTCATGGTGCTGGAAACGGTGGATGGGCAGCTCGTCAACATCGAGATCAACAACAACGCCGCCTATGGCTATGACGTTCGCGCCGAGCTGATTGGCGAGAACGGCGCCGTGGCAACCAACAACGTTGCCTACACCCGCACGGAGTCAGCGCTTACCCAAAGCACAAACTACGACGCCGACTGGCGCACCCGCTATTACGATGCCTATCGCCGCCAGAACCGCGACTTCCTTCGCTTCGTCATGACTGGTGAGTTCCCCGCGACCGCCTCGGACTGCTGGGACGGCTACTGCGCCGCCGTCGTTGCCGAGGCCGGCGTGGTAGCGCTGAAGGAAGCCCGTCGTACGCCTGTCCAGATGATTGCAAAGCCGGAGTTCTACGCGTGAAGCTGGGTTTCGTTTCAGACAGTCTCGGCAATCTGC
>NZ_JAMYSE010000219.1:0-1201 GCF_040321795.1 Mesorhizobium sp. M0244
CCGGCGCGGGTTATTGGCGGTGCGCTGGCATCGCAGTCCGAGAAAGTCAATAATTTACCAGGATGTCGCGTGACATGTTGCTCAACGACTTGACACCGTTCTCGGTCACGCGGACAGTCTCACTGAAGATGTAGCCGTCATCCTTCTCCCAAATGCCGACAAGGACGTGGAAGGTCATGTTAGGTTCGATAACGGTGTGATCGTCGGGATTGAAGCTGAGGTCAGCACCCCAGTCGATACCAGTGGAGTAACCGCTCCTGGACTCTTTACGTACGCCATAGGGTTCGAATGCCCGCTGAAACGCATGCGAAACATCGGAGCACTTCACTCCCGGCCGTATTGCGTCGACTTCCGCGAGGAAGCCGTCCAACGCCGCTCGATGTAAGTGCTGTGCGCGAGCGCTCGGCTCCCCCAAAAAGATCGTCCTTGACAATGCACAGACGTAACGGTGTCGGAATGCACCAATCTCAAAATTGGTCTGGCAGCCCATCTTGTAGCTGGCATCGGACCACTTGAGATGCGGTGCATTGGCTGGGGAGCCAACCGGCATAGTAAGAGCACCATAGCAAGGCCCGCCAGGAAATTCTGGGGTTCCTTTAATGAGAGCACTTTGCACCGCGGCAGCTACGTCACATTCGCGCGCGCCAACGGCAATCTCGATCCGGCCGGCTTGCAACGCCCTATCGGCAATCTTTCCAGCCTGCTCCATGTAGGCGAGTTCCGCTGGCGACTTCACTCGTTGCAACGTGGCAATCATTCCATCAGCATCGACAGCGTTTGAAAGATCCAAATGACTGGAAAGCGAGGCATAAGCTTTCATGCCAAGTATTTTTGCCCCCATTTCGACGCCAATCCGACCGGATTTCCAACGCTCCTTGACCAGATCAGCAATCGGTTGCCATGGCGTGCGCTGGCTCGAACCAATGTATTTCTCCGGATAACTTAGGACGCGCGATTGGGGCAGGTACGACGTCGGTGTTGCGCAGAAGGTATCGATCTCGCGCAATATCAACCACGGATCTTCTTCGTCCTGACACACGAGAACCAGTTGCGGGACGTAATCGGAATACCCCTCATAACCAGTCAGATAGTTCATATTTGACTCGTTTAGGACGAGCAGTGCGTCAATGCCACGCTCCGCCATCTGTTGGCGAAGTCGATTCGTGCGTTCGCGATATTCTTGTTGGGTAAATGCTGGCAT
>NZ_JAMYSE010000220.1:0-1185 GCF_040321795.1 Mesorhizobium sp. M0244
CAGCCGAGGACCAACGCCGCCAAACTGTCCCGACATTAGCGAAACCACTGTCCGGGAATTAGCGGAACCCCTGTCCGGCTTTTGCGAAATGCGCATGCAGATCCGCGGCTCCAGCCTTCTCGCGCAAGCATTCGGCGTCTCCGCATGATCGACGCACGATGTTTGCACAAATGTAATGGCCGCTGCAAGAGTGATGCACGATGGACAGTGGTGGGGCACGCGTTGACGAGATGTCAAGCGTTCAGGATTTTCGCTTCCTTGGCGGCGTTGAGAAATGCCACGCGCGCTACCTCCGGTGCGCTGCCGCCGCCGAGCACCTTCATGCACGCCATGCGAGCCTGGATGCGGCGCCCGGTTTCTCCAATGGGCCAGCGGTAAAGCAGCATTTCGGCGGCTTCGCGGGTGCTCGAAACACTGACTTTGCCCGAGGACAGCAAAACGGTCACGGGCTCTTCGAACGTGCCGACGTCTCGTTCGCAGGTCATATGCTGGTCTCCTTTCGCAATCGCCCCAAGACCTTACGGGTGAACCATCCGTTCCGTTGCGTCACGTTTGTCCCGGTGGGCGAACATTCTGTGAGGATGGGACCTCGTCCAGAGCGCGGGCTTGATCGCTCAGACTAGACTCGCCAACCCGTTGCGGTCCTCCAATAGCGAGAACCGTCCTTATCGTTCCGAGCCCGCTATGCCTTGGTCAGTTGCCGGCGCTGATATCGGAGATCGAAGTCAATACTCATTTCTGGGGATGGAAATCTCGCTTGCAGATCGGGAAGCTGGGCAAGAGGAGCGATTGCCATGGCCATCGGCCCTGATGCTCGCTGCCAGCGCTGCGATACCCTCCGCGCTATAGGTTTTGCGGACGTTCTTCGGGTCCAAATCCAGCTTGTTGAGAGGAATGATGATTGTGTCGGTCATGGGTTTTCTCTCCTATTTTTCCCTTTCGCGCGAAGCGGAAATCCTGTCCGAAGGGACAGGAGCCCAGCTCCTGCTCCCGAGCTCGTGCGGAACAGCGGGGGAGTGGGGGGCAAGGGGACAAATCGGAGGGGGATCACCCGCCCGAAGGCGAAGCCGAGGGTCGGAGCCGATCCGGGTAGCCGACCACGTCGCAAGCCAGGATCGCTGCGAGGTGGCGCTGGGTGGTCATTGCACCGCTCAGCCAAGCGCCTGCACGCGGGCCGCCCCGCGT
>NZ_JAMYSE010000221.1:0-1156 GCF_040321795.1 Mesorhizobium sp. M0244
ACGAGCTGTTCGAGGCGCAGGTGCGCCAGGCGCCGGAGGCTTTGGCGGTAGTCCATGAGGACGAGCGCCTGAGCTATGGCGAGCTCAACGCGCGAACCAACCGGCTGGCGCATCATCTGATCGCGCTCGGGGTGAGGCCGGACCAGCCGGTGGCGATCTGCCTGGAGCGCAGCCCGGCGATGGTGGTGGGTGTCTTGGCGATCCTCAAGGCGGGCGGCGCCTATCTGCCGCTGGACCCGGCCTATCCCTGCGCGCGGCTGCGGCAGGTTGTCGAGGATGCGGCGCCGCGGCTGCTGCTGGCCGATGCGGCCGGCCGCGCCGCGCTCGGCCCCGAGGCGCTTGTCGATGTGAGCGTGGTCGATCTGGAGACGGCGACCCCGGCTTGGGCCGAACTGCCCGCTTGCGATCCCGAGCCGCGCGCCCTTGGCCTGACCTCACGCCATCTCGCTTATGTGATCTACACCTCCGGCTCAACCGGAACCCCAAAGGGCGTCATGGTCGAGCACCACAACCTGGTCAATCTTACAGCATGGCATGTGCAAACGTTCTGTCGGCAACGAGAAACCTGCTGCGCACTCACGGCCGGAGTGGCATTCGATGCCAGCATTTGGGAGCTGTGGTCTGCATTATCCAATCGTAGCGCATTGCTGCTCTCGCCAAGAGCAGCAGCAGGAGATCCCCTGCTTCTACTGCAATGGTGGTGTGATCAATCGCTGGAGACCGCCTTTTTAGTCACGCCGCTGGCTACAACCGCGTTAGAAGACAAGCAAATAAATCCCACATTGGAGTATTTGCTTATTGGCGGTGATCGTCTCCAGCGTGTGCCTTCCCGGCTTCCGTCGCCTCTCAAGTTAATAAACAACTATGGCCCGACGGAAGTTACCGTCGTGGCAACCTCGGGACGGCTCTTCAGTGACAACGTTGTGCCGCATATCGGGCGTCCGATTGCGAACACGCGGTTGTATCTTCTGGACGGTCATGGCGCGCCGGTGCCGTTCGGGGCGGTGGGGGAGCTTTACGTTGGCGGGGCCGGCGTTGCGCGTGGCTACCTGAACCGGCCCGATCTGACGGCGGAGCGGTTCATCGCCAGTCCCTTTGTGGAAGGCGATCGGCTGTATAAGACCGGCGATCTGGCGCGTTATCTGCCGGACGGCAA
>NZ_JAMYSE010000222.1:0-1142 GCF_040321795.1 Mesorhizobium sp. M0244
GGGCCGGGAGCCGTCGGTCTGCTTCGGATCAGCGGCTGGCGAACGCGGACATAGCTTGTCGGAAGCTCCCGAGCAAATGCCGGCTTCCTAATTTCTACGCCCGGAAGCGAACCGTCACAAATCCGCCATCTCAGGCACCTTCTTGCAGATGGCCGGTTCGGCTTTTCGACGGCATGCGATGCATAGAGCACCCAACGCCTTCACCCCCTACCTCTGAAAATGCCCCAACCCGTTCTCATTCAGATAGTCCACCGTCATCACCCGCGCGTGAATGCCGCCGGAGGAACCGACGAACTTCACCGATGACAGCGAGCCGATCGGCGCGTTCTCGCCGCGGGGGGCGAGGGCGTAGGTGTCGCCGTCCCAGTGTTCGAGCGTGAACTGCATGGGCTTGGGGCCGAGTTCGAGCACCAGCTTGTCGCCATCGGCCAGCACGGTGGCGGTGTCGAAATAGTGGCTCGTATATTGGCCGGCGTAGAAGGATGAACTGCGCGCCTTGGCGGGGTTCGTCGGCTTGTCCTTGCCGGCGAGGTCGCCCACCGGCTTGTAGTAGACCATGAACCGCGGCTTGATGTAGGGATACCAGTCGCGAGTGATTTGGCCATATTGCACGATGTCCATGAAGCTGGCGGCGACCGCCTCGGCGGCGCCGACGGGGGAGCCGTTGGTGAGCACGACGATGCCGACATCGGCCGAGGGCAGGATCTGGAAGGTGGTGCCGGCGCCGAGCAGGAAGGCGCCGGAATGGCCCATGGTGGTGCGGCCATTGGCGTTCACCCCCACATTGAAGCCATAACCATAGGAGCTGACCCGCGTATCGGGCGTCTCGCCGCGGTAGGTCACGCTCTGCGGTGTGATGGCGGGCTGCAGGATCTTGGGGTCGATGATGGGCTGGCCGTTATAGGTGCCGTCGGCAAGCAGCAGGATCATCCACTTGGCAAGATCCTGGGCGCTGGAGGAGACGCCGCCCGCCGGCGCCTGCTGGTCGGGATCGCGGTCGTAGAGCGGCTCGAAGACATTGTCCGCCACGCGCGCATGCAGCAGGGCGCGGTTGTTGCCGGCGGCAATGAAGTCCTCGTGCCGATAGCTGCTCGAGCGCATGCCGAGCGGATCGAACAGCAGGCTCTTGGCCAGCGGCGCCC
>NZ_JAMYSE010000223.1:0-1139 GCF_040321795.1 Mesorhizobium sp. M0244
ACGGCAACGCCGCCCGCCAGCTTGGCGAGACGTTCCTGCAGCTTCTCCTTGTCGTAGTCCGAGGTGGTCTCCTCGATCTGCTGCTTGATCTGGGCGACGCGGCCCTGGATTTCTTCCTTATTGCCGGCGCCGTCGACGATGGTGGTGTTCTCCTTGGAGATCGACACCTTCTTGGCGCGGCCGAGCATGTTCAGGCCGACATTCTCGAGCTTGATGCCGAGGTCTTCGGAAATGACCTGGCCACCGGTGAGGATGGCGATGTCTTCCAGCATGGCCTTGCGGCGATCGCCGAAGCCCGGCGCCTTGACGGCGGCGATCTTCAGGCCACCGCGCAGCTTGTTGACGACCAGCGTGGCCAGGGCCTCGCCTTCGACATCTTCCGAGATGATGACCAGCGGCTTCGAGGTCTGCACGACGGCCTCGAGGATCGGCAGCATGGCCTGCAGGTTGGAGAGCTTCTTCTCGTGGAGAAGAATGTAGGCGTCTTCCAGATCCGCAACCATCTTCTCGGCGTTGGTGACGAAGTAGGGCGAGAGATAGCCGCGGTCGAACTGCATGCCTTCAACGACTTCAAGCTCGGTCTCGGCGGTCTTGGCTTCCTCGACGGTGATGACGCCCTCATTGCCGACCTTCTGCATCGCTTCCGCGATCATCGAGCCGACCGACACGTCGCCATTGCCGGCGATGGTGCCGACCTGGGCAACCTCTTCCGAGGTCTTGATCTTCTTGGCGTTCTTGATCAGCGTCGCGACGACGTCGGCGACGGCGAGGTCGATGCCGCGCTTGAGGTCCATCGGGTTCATGCCGGCGGCAACCGACTTGTGGCCTTCCTGAACGATCGACTGTGCCAGAACGGTCGCGGTGGTGGTGCCGTCGCCGGCGATGTCGTTGGTCTTCGAAGCAACTTCGCGGACCATCTGCGCGCCCATGTTTTCGAACTTGTCCTCAAGCTCGATTTCCTTGGCGACGGTGACGCCGTCCTTGGTGATGCGCGGTGCGCCGAACGACTTGTCGATGACGACGTTGCGGCCCTTGGGGCCGAGCGTGACCTTCACCGCGTCGGCGAGGATGTTGACGCCGCGCAGCATGCGCTCACGAGCGTCACGGGAGAATTTTACGTCTTTGGCAGCCATTTTTAG
>NZ_JAMYSE010000224.1:0-1112 GCF_040321795.1 Mesorhizobium sp. M0244
TGCACGAAGTTCCGCCTTTGGATCAGCGCTGCCTCGCGATCATTGCGACCTGCCGGCTTCTGATGGTGTCGGCCAGCACGCCGAAAATCCGTGCAGCGAAGGCCCAGCTGAATTTGCCGCAGGTGAATGTCAACGGATCATGGCTGGCAGGCTCGACGTGCCAAGAATGGGGCAGGATATCGCGCTTAGCCGTTGCCGCTTTGGACAGGGTGCTAGCCTGGCGGTTGTCGTGGTTAATCCGGGGCAGGTGACAGCCTACGCCAATGCGCTCGGCAAGCGGGCCAGGACCGACACCACCGATGCTGCTGTAACGCTGCCTTCGTTGGGTCGAGCAAGCGGCAAGTGCCCGTTGCGCGGCACCGAAACCGAGGCCCTGGCCGGGCTCGTCGCTCGCCGCCGTCAGATTGTGCGGATGATCGCAGCCGAGAGAGCCATGCCCGCACCGCCATGGCAACGCAGGCACCAAAGAGCATCCAGCCAAAAGGAAAAAGACCGGCTGGAGAAGGTGTTGTTTCGCGGTTATTTCCGATCGCTTAGACTCAATTAGGCGACTTTGAGATCTTTCATCGCCTTTTCAACGACATCCTTGATCGGCCTCGATACATCTTCGGCAGCCTTGGTCGTCACGGCCTGAAATTCCTTGGCCTGCTCGACGGTCTTTTCGAGCTGCGTGCGCAAGAAGGCAGTCTGCAGTTCGATGAACTCGGACGGCGACTTCACGGCAACCAGGGCTTCGAGGTGCGAGAAGCCGGCTTCGGCATTGGCGCGCAGAGCAGCAATTGTCTTCAGCGACAACTCGTTGCCGACGGTCTTGGCGGTTTCGAAGCTCGACTGCAGAGCCTTCTGGGTCGTCTCGGTGCCTGACGCAAATTTCGCATAGGCTTCTTTCGACTGCTCGACGCCCTTTTCGGCGACAGCGCGGACCTGGTCGGCAGCCTTCGACGCGTCGAAGGTGGGGAATGCGGTATTTTCAACGGTGTCAGCGGTCTTGGCCATAGTTTCCATCCTTTCCGGTGGACGGCCTTTCACAAAAGCCGTCTCGTTCATTTACGAAACTGACGTTACGGCATTTATAGTGCATTGCAATATTTTTGTGCGACGCACCATCCCTC
>NZ_JAMYSE010000225.1:0-1022 GCF_040321795.1 Mesorhizobium sp. M0244
TTTGTGGGGCGTGTTATACATAACCCCCAACATACATCCTCCTGCATGAAATGCGTTTTTTTTATCCCGCCCCGGCTCTCCTCTCTCCCCGGCCTTATAGCCGGCGCGTCGACCCGGCCTCGGCTCGAATGCTAATCGAGGCCAAGGCGCCAGGCGAACCCGCGGAAGTCAGGCTTGCGCTGGTTGAGCTTATGCGCTTCGGCTTGCACCCAGAGGACGCGCCTTTCCTGAAAAGCCTTTCGGCCGACAAGTCCGGCAAGGTGCGCGAATTGGCTGGCCGGCTGTTGGCAAGGCTGGGAGAGCACGGCCACCCCAGAGACGGTGGAGCGGATGATCCCGTAGCCGAGCTCGCCGCCTTTATCACTGAAAGCAAATCGGGCTTCATCCGCCGCCGCACGATCTATACTCCGGCAAAACTGAAGTCCCCGGCGCAGGAGCAACGCCGCGCCGAACTGTTCGAGACTTGCAACCTAGTCGATGTTGCCGCGCGGTTCGGCGCTACGGAACCTGAATTCATAGGAGCCTGGCAATTCGGCGTGGACAACAATGCCGACATCCTGATCGCACGAATGGTCGCCGCTTCAGGGAGCGATGCCGCGGTGACGCATATGGCGGACACGCTTGTTGCAGACGGCGGCAAGGCGGCGCTGTTCCTCCTGCATGTGATGCCCCGCCTCGACAGTCGCAGAAAACGAGTCCTCATCCGTCTTATCCTCGAGCAGGCAAACTACCTTGGCGCGGTCAATCTAGCGGAAGGCATTGAAGCTGGCTGGCTGGAATGGGACGACCTGACCAATGGGCAAGTTCTGCCGGCCCTGCGTTCCGTGGTCGCTGGAAATGACGATGCCATGCGGCGGGGGGCCGACGATATACTGGAGACGATCGGCTTTCTTGCCACCGCGGCCGCGGCGGCAAGATTGATCGACGAGGTCGTGGGCGGCCGCGGGGCCCGGCCGCGCGCCGAGCGGGGGCGGCAGGGGGGCAGCTGGCCCGGCGGGCCGGCGCCCAGAAGAGGCGCCCCC
>NZ_JAMYSE010000226.1:0-960 GCF_040321795.1 Mesorhizobium sp. M0244
CTGTGGCAAGGTGAGGTCGCGTAATCAACACCTTACCCTGGAGGCAAGCATGCCCGTAGCAGCTCACCAACCCAAAGCGCCGACCGCTATCCGCACCGATCTTGGCGCAATTTTCGTCTCGTTGGAATTGAGTCGCTCGAAATGGTTGATCACCTCGCTGTCGCCGGGTGGCGGCGAGAAGATGTCGAAACATTCGGTGGCGGCCGGCGATGTCGCCGGCATGCTGGCGCGATTTGCCGAGCTCAACAGGAAGGCGCAAGCGCGGACCGGGCGGCACTTTCCGATCATCGTGATCCAGGAGGCCGGGCTCGACGGCTTCTGGATCCACCGCGTGCTACAGGCCGAGGGGATCGAAAGCCACGTCGTCGATCCGGCGTCGATTGCGACCGCGCGCCGGCGGCGCCGGGCAAAGACCGACAAGATCGACGGCGAGGCGCTGGTTCGGGCATTGCTGGCCTATAAGCGGGGTGAACCGCGGGTGTGCGCGATGCTACGGGTGCCGATGCCCGAGGAAGAGGACCGCCGCCGCATCTCGCGTGAGCGCAAGGCATTGACGAACGAGCGCGTGCGCCACGTCAACCGCATCAAGGGCCTGCTGTTCAGCCAGGGCGTATCCGGCTACGAGCCGTTGCGCCGCGATCGGCGCAAGCAACTGGCGGCGCTTCAGACCGGCGACGGCCGGCCCTTGCCCGCACATTTGAAGGCGCAGATCGGCCGGGAACTCGATCGACTGGAACTGCTACTGGAGCAGATCAAGGCGGTCGAGGCCGAACGCGATGCCATGCTCGCTGCTGCGCAGGCCGTCTCGCCAGCACCGGCGATGCTGCTCAACCTGAAAGGCATCGGGCCGGAGTTCGCCATTGTCCTCTGGTCGGAGGGGCTGTCGCGTCATTTTGACAACCGACGTCAGGTTGCCGCCTATGCCGGCCTGGCGGCGACGCCCTGGAAGAGTGGGGCGAT
>NZ_JAMYSE010000227.1:0-944 GCF_040321795.1 Mesorhizobium sp. M0244
TCGCCCATCATCGACTCAATCTCCTCTTACGACGAAGATTGAATCAGTGCTTCAGGACTGCTGCAACCCGGACTTTTTCAACACAATCGACCCAATGCCGCCTTTCCGGCGCCGGTTTTCCTCTCCAACCCGGATCTTCCTTGCTACCAGCGCTTTTGACCCGCAGCGGCCAAATATCAGATGGAATATTCGACCAGGTGCGGGGGGTGGGTCAGTGCTAAAAGATGACGAGCGGGTTTACGCGCGACCATGTCGTCCCGTGTATTCGCCATGGCGCAATTATAACGAAAAATTCCCAGCGCTGGCATTGGCGCTTTATGGATGACGTGTGGCTGCTGCTGTCCGCCGTTTTCTACGCTTGATGAGGCTAGGGAAGCAAAATGGGCGATGTGGATGAACACCTCGATCTGACGGAGATTAACGCCGTCCGCCGGTTGTTGACGTCCAAGCCACGATCGGTGGGCTGGGACGAACGCCGGGCACGGCTCGACGAGGTTGGTTCGGTGTGGCCGATTGCGGACGACATCCGATGCGAGGATGCGGTTTTCGATGGGCTCGAGGGAGAGTGGTCCCTAGCGCCTGAGAGTGACAGGGATAAGGTTCTGCTCTTTTTCCACGGTGGTGGCTACTGCTCCGGCTCTCTCAAAAGTCATCGTCGAATGGTGACTGAGGCAGGTCGAGCAACGGGAATGCGCACCCTCGCGATCGACTATCGACGCGCACCGGAACATCCTTTCCCTGCGCAACATGAAGATGCACTCACCGCATGGCGCTTTCTGAGCCGGCAAGGGATCGCGCCGGATCGCATCGTGGTTGGCGGAGACAGTGCGGGCGGCAACCTCACCCTGTGCTTGGTCAGTATATTGTGCGCGGCAGGGGCGCGGTTGCCGCGATGTCTTTGGCTGGTTTCGCCATGGACGGACCTTTCGATGTCCGGCGCGACA
>NZ_JAMYSE010000228.1:0-942 GCF_040321795.1 Mesorhizobium sp. M0244
AAACTGCGATCCTGCGGAGTAGCCAGGCGCCAGGTCATGCCGGAAGTCGTACACTGGAGCCACAAGGGCCCCAACGACCGGGCGGAGAACTCGCATCGGCCCGGCCTTCAGCGGTTTCGAAGCTCATCTGCCACTCGCTTGATCCCGCTGCCCCGGCCAGCAATGGGGCTGGGGCAGTCCAGTACAGACTCTGCCCATCGATCACCTCGATCGGCACGGACTCCAGACCGACATCGTCGAACAGCCGCGCATTTGACCGCGTTCGCAAATTAATGGCCGGATCTTTGCGAAGCCTCCGCATTTTCGTGGGGGAAGCCCTCCCAGCCTCATCGTGATTGGACTTCACGATCGGTCGGAGTCACTCTGGCCGCAGGTATAAGAAGGATATGGGTGGGCCAACTATCGTCCGAATAGGAGGCTAAAATGAAGCACCAGACGCTTGAGCAACTGCAGATCGTCGCCGAGATCGATCAGGACTACCTGCGCCAAACCATGTCGCGCAGCGAACGTCTTGAACGCTGGGCGGAGCTCCTTGAACGGAACCCTGACCGGCGCCTCTCGACGCTGCACCAAACCGAGTATCAGCCGGTTAGAGCACGCGCGGCCATGCGCGGCGACGGCTCGCCGATCGCAGTCGCTTTCGAGGATCCTGTCCTCCGCGCCGCCGGGTTGGAAAACGACAACTACGGCGAAGCGAAGCGGTTCTTCGAGCTGACCGACGGGCAATTGCATGAGATCATCTGCTATTGTCATTTCGGCGCGACGGTGAGCGCCGCAACGGCCGCCCGTCACATCCGTGCGGCGGTTGCCGGGAGACAGCCCGGCATGTTCGCTCGGATGCGTGAGGCGTTCGTCGGATAAACCCGGCGCCGTTTCGCAGCATCATTTTTGAAGCGGCTCGCATGGAAAGCCGCCGCCGTAGCGCAGGCAAGCGCTCCCCAC
>NZ_JAMYSE010000229.1:0-879 GCF_040321795.1 Mesorhizobium sp. M0244
AAGCCGAGCCAGCGCTGATCCAGTTCGCGGAGTCTTCGCCCATGCCGTTCGTCAATGGCATCAAGGCTTCGCGGGAGCGTGTCGTCGCTCGGGACGACGAAGATCGCCAGAGCTTCCTGCGCAAGCGCGGCTTCTCCAAGGCGGAGACGACGAAGATCATCGATGCCGTGCTTTCGGAGGAAGGGCACCCGCCCGCCTCGATTTTCGACTTCGTGCAGGGCATTACACGGGTGGCGCGCGACAAGCCGCATCAGGATGTTCGCCTGGAGATGGAGGGCAAGGCCAAGAAGCTTCTCGATCTGGCAGCATGATACTGCAATGCTGCGCGCGGCGGGAGTAGGTAACGTCACCGGGCTGCTGATGCCGCCAGTTTCGAACATGTGCATCGCTGCGGCGCAGCACACGGCCTGCGCTGCCGGTCTGGCAAACACACCTCTCAGGTCTAGGTGTGCGCTGCACAGATCGCAATGCTGCTATGCACAATTAATGCTTCTCGGGAGCGTGGAAGGGAGTAGGTTGTCGGTATCAAGTTTCGTCCGGGTCACCTCCTCCCGACCTCGGCGATCAGGGACGGCATTTATTCCTCCCGAATGCTGTCGTCCAAATCAAGCCCGCCGCACCTCCTCCCGCGGCGGGCTTTTTCGTTGTGCGAGCGGCGGCTTCTTCCAGCCCGATGAAGGAAACGAACGCGGAGGGTCCGTCAATCGGGGCGGTTGAACCGTTCGATGGTGATGGTACGCGCGACATCCACCGTAATCTCCAGCACTTCGTTCCATGCCTCCTCGCCACCGAGCTCCGAAAGGGCGAGATGAAAGAGCCTGTGCTGGAGATCGAGGCTCATCAGGCCAGGGGCGGTGTTGAAGGCGACCAGCCCGTCAT
>NZ_JAMYSE010000230.1:0-877 GCF_040321795.1 Mesorhizobium sp. M0244
CTTTCGAAGAAAGAGGAAGTCGGCACTCCACGCGAGACGACCCCCTCTGTCGCCTTCGGCGACATCTCCCCCTCAAGGGGGGAGATTGCCGCGCTGGCGCGACGCGCCGCCATCCTGGCCAAGGCCGATCTCACCACCGAAGTCGTCGGCGAATTCCCCGAGCTGCAAGGTCTCATGGGCCGCAAATATGCGCTGCTGCAGGGCGAGCATCCGTCCGTTGCCGCCGCGATCGAGGAACATTACAAGCCGCAGGGTCCGTCAGATCGCGTGCCGAGCGATCCGGTTTCGATTGCGGTGGCGCTCGCCGACAAGCTGGATACGCTGGTCGGCTTCTGGGCGATCGATGAAAAGCCGACTGGATCGAAGGACCCCTATGCGCTCAGAAGAGCGGCGCTGGGGGTGGTCAGGATTTTGGTCGAGAACGGGGTGAGTTTGGCCGGTAGCCCGATACTAATTCGGCTCTTCAACCGAGTACTGACAACCCTATACCTTCGCGGGAAGTCTGAATCCTTCTCTCAAATAGAGGCGCTACCGAAGTCGGGAATTTCAGACGATTTTGTTGAGGATTTGGAAGGAC
The DNA here is from genome assembly GCF_040321795.1 of Mesorhizobium sp. M0244. Classification (NCBI taxonomy): domain Bacteria; kingdom Pseudomonadati; phylum Pseudomonadota; class Alphaproteobacteria; order Hyphomicrobiales; family Phyllobacteriaceae; genus Mesorhizobium; species Mesorhizobium sp. M0244. The sequence continues at coordinate 578 of NZ_JAMYSE010000230.1, forward strand.
GTTTTGGCGGGTCAGTGAAGGCAGTAGACGATAGCGACGATCTGGGAGTTGCGGAATTTTATCCCGGTTGGTCGGAGGAAAAGTGTTCAGATCTCCTCGCCTTCTTCCACGATCGCCTAAAAGTCTATCTCCGCGATCAGGGCGCGCGGCATGATCTCATCGATGCTGTGTTGGCAAGCGGCGCTGCCCCCTCATCCGGCCCTTCGGGCCACCTTCTCCCCGCTGGGGCGAAGAGGCGGGCGCCGGCGATGGCGACCGCTTCTCCCCGCGGGCAGAAGGTGGCCGCGAAGCGGCCGGATG
>NZ_JAMYSE010000231.1:0-870 GCF_040321795.1 Mesorhizobium sp. M0244
CGCCAATGCCCGAACCAGCCGCAGACAGCTCCGCGGGTTGGGGAAGATGCGAACGACCAGGGTGCGCCGCTTGATCTCCTGGTTCAGCCGCTTCATGTGCTTGTGGTGAGCTAGCGGCAGCCGATAGAAGCTCAGCGTCTCCTCGATGTTGTCTTCCACCCAGTTGACCAGCTTCGGGTATTTGGCCTGCCATTTGGCGATCCACTGCGCCAGGTCGCGCTTGACCTCGGCAAGGTCGCGCCGGTCGTAGAAGGCAATCGTCGTCGACCTTGCGCGGCACGTAGTCGAGCGCGTTTCTGAGGAACTGCACGTAGCAGCGCTGCCAGACCGCCTCGGGCAGCACTTCGCGGATTGCCGCCCTGAGCCCCGGATGGTCGTCGGAGACGACGAACTCGACCCGGCGAGCCCGCGATTCTTGAGCCCCGTCACGAACTCGCGCCAGCTCGAATGGCTCTCCCGGTTGGCCAGCTCCACGCCCAGAACCTGGCGCCGGCCCTCCCAATCCACGCCGATCGCCACCAGCACCGCCTGGCTGGCGATCACGCCCGCCTCGCGAGCCCGCTCGTAGCGCGCGCCCAAGATGAGATACGGATAGCTTTCCTCGAGCCGCTGCGTGAAGAACGCCTTGAGCGCCTCATCCAGCCGCATCGTCGCCTCGCTCACCGTCGAGGCCGAGAAAGAGTGGCCGCACAGTTCCTCCGTCACCGCCTTCACCTTGCGGGTCGAAACGCCCTGCACGTACATCTCGACCAGCGCCGACACCAATGCCTTCTCCGAACGCTGGTAGCGCTCAAACAACTCCGTCGAGAACCGGCCAGCCCGATCCTGCGGAACGCGAAGCTCCAGCACCCCGACCCGCGTCACCAGCTT
>NZ_JAMYSE010000232.1:0-775 GCF_040321795.1 Mesorhizobium sp. M0244
CCAGCACCACGGCATTGATCAGCGCGATGCCGCGCATCGCCTGCAAGGCGTCAACGACCGGGCGCTGGTTCCATTCCGGGAGCAGGCTGAGTATCTGTTCCTCGACCTGCTGCAGGCGCCGTTCCGCATCCGTGACGGCATCGACGTAATCCTGAAATGCGATCTGCTGGGCGGGATGGTCGAAGGCCAATGTCGAAAGCCATCGCCGGTAAGCCTTTCGCCAGGCCGTCCCACGCTCATGCTTGCGCCCGTGACGCAGCAGAAATCCTTGAAGATGTTGGCGCGCTCGCGTCACCACCTGTCGCACGACGCTGCGCAGCCGGATCAGGTCGCGCATGGCTTCATGATCGGCGTCGGGCACCCAGACGGGGGTCAACTCTCCGGCCCGATGAAGGCGGGCGAGCATGGTGGCGTCGCGACGGTTCGTCTTCACCCGATCGCCAGGCTTCCGCGGAATCAGCGACGGCGCCACCACGTCGCACCGATGGCCGAGGCGCGTCAGTTGGCGATGAACGCCATAGCCGCACGGGCCGGCCTCATAGCAAAACGCCAGCCGCTTGCCGGACCGTCCGAGGCGATCGCACAGCTTGCTCACGGCATTAGCGTCATTAGCAATCTCCCCGAGATAGTCCACCGAGCCGCAGCGTCCGCTCTCCGCCACCGCGACCGAGATCCCTTCCTTGTGAACATCCAAACCGACAAATCTGATATGGTCCATATGGCCCGTCTCCTATGCATGAGGCTCTGCGCCGGCCAGCCGGCTTAACCCTCGTAC
>NZ_JAMYSE010000233.1:0-723 GCF_040321795.1 Mesorhizobium sp. M0244
GAGCGCACAAGCTGGTTCGTGCCGGGAAAGACTGCCGCGCGGCGCATCCAGCGCTGGCTTGCGCAAGAGGCGGATCTGCGAGTAGCACACGATGACGGCAAGGGACGAGACGCCTTCGCCTTCGATCCCCTGTCGAGCCGGTATCTGGAAGTCGCGGACGACCTGCGCATCCGCACGCCATATTCGCGGACGGTTCTCGAAGAACTGCGAGCCGTTCCATGGGCGAGCTGGGACGACGAACTGCGGGCCTGGAGGGTGCCTTTCCGCTCCTACGAGGAGTTGAGGCGCCATTGGCCAAGTATCGAAAGGGCCGCACGCCGCGCAGAACCGGAGGAGAGGAAACGGCGACGGGAAGCGTCCAAAGACTCCGAGGAATATAAAGCCGCCAGATTGCGGTATGCCGAACGCAGGCGACGTCGCTATCCACTGCCCCCTGACGATTTACCCCAGCTTGGCCGTGCCATGGCAACGGAGCAATACGGCATCGTGGTCTTCACCGAGATTTCGGGCGAACTCGTCGACGCCTCGGAGCTAGCAGCGTTCTATCAGCATTTGATCGAGGCGAACGTCGACTATGTCTGGGGCAGATGGCGTCCGGCGACATTGACTGAATTGATTAGAACATGGCCCGCTCGGCGTGCTGCCGGGTTAACGGAACGGCAGCGAGGCTGGTGGCAACCAACGCTGCCCGAGCTCAGGATAGCTCGCCAAAAAGCTCGAAGC
>NZ_JAMYSE010000234.1:0-692 GCF_040321795.1 Mesorhizobium sp. M0244
AAGGGGGTTGTTGTTGCTCACCGTGCGGTCAACCGGCTCGTCATCAACAATGGCTATGCGCAGTTCAGCTCGAGTGATCGTGTGGCGTGGGTGGGTAATCCCGCCTTCGACGCCAGCACATTTGAAGTGTGGGCGCCGCTGCTCAACGGTGGCTGCATCATTGCATTGGATGCCACGACCGTCATAAATCCTTCAAATTTTGCCAAGTCACTTGAACAGCAACGGGTGACAACCCTTTTTCTAACAACAGCGTTATTCAACCAATATACGTCATCGATCGCTCCGACGTTAGCACAACTTAAGTACCTCCTCTGTGGAGGCGAGGTCAGTGACGTTCCCTCATTTTTGAGATTGCTGAGAGAAGAAGGTCCTGTACGCCTCATTCACTGCTACGGTCCGACCGAGACAACGACCTTCGCGACAGTCTGCGAGATCGCCCAATCTGTCGGGGGGCTGGCCTCCATCCCGATCGGGCGCCCGATTGCGAACACGCGGGTGTACCTGCTGGACGGTCATGGTGGGCCCGTGCCGTTCGGGGCGGTGGGTGAGCTTTACGTTGGCGGGGCCGGCGTTGCGCGTGGCTACCTGAACCGGCCTGATCTGACGGCGGAGCGGTTCATCGCCAGTCCCTTTGTGGAAGGCGATCGGCTGTATAAGACCGGCGATCTGGCGCGTTATCTGCCGGACGGCAA
>NZ_JAMYSE010000235.1:0-685 GCF_040321795.1 Mesorhizobium sp. M0244
CACGCCCAATTTCTCGGATTTCGAAACGGAGGTCATCGATCTCGATCTTCGTTATGGCGACGGCGGCTGGGCCGGCCTTTATTCGGATTGCGTCGTCAACGATCTGATCCTGCCGATGTGCTCGCCTTCCTATCTTGCCGAACTGCGCGCGATCTCACCGGATCCGCGCGAGCAGCTTCGCCATGCGCGGTTGATCGACAGTGTGAAGGCCTATTTCCGGTGGGATTATTGGCTGCCGTGCAACGGTATCCAGGGCGCCCGCATGACGTATCCCTATCGTTTCGACCGTTCGTCAATGTCGGTTCAACTGGCGAAGGACGGTGCAGGTGTGGTCCTGGAAAGCACATCCATCGCATTCGAGGACCTGGTGTCGGGTTCTCTGGTTCCGGTCTCGATAGAGTTCGAGGTCATCGAGTTTCCGGGATACTGGCTGGTCTGTCCTTCGCGGCATATGAACCGGCGCGCGGTTCGCCTGTTTTCGGACTGGGTGTCACGCGTGGGTAAGCGCGACACCGATCTGGCTCGCCGGTTTCTGGCGGATAAGCAACTGCGCATATCGTTCGAACGACGGCCTCATTTCGGGGCACGGGATGACAAAGCGGCGCCAATGGCGTGAACAGTTCGGCGTTCAAGACATGGCAAGACGAAGATTGACAGCACGTTGCGGTTGAGGAGCTGGCAAAAC
>NZ_JAMYSE010000236.1:0-684 GCF_040321795.1 Mesorhizobium sp. M0244
CGGCGGCGGTGTTGCGCCGGATAAGTCCGGGGTTCTCAAGCCTGCCGTGCCGATCAAGAAATCGGTCACTCCGGACTACATTGTCAGCCTTGAGGACGGGAAGAAGTTCAAGTCGTTGAAACGCCATCTCGCGACCCACTACAACCTGACGCCCGACGAATATCGCACCAAATGGGGCCTGCCAGCGGACTACCCGATGGTCGCGCCGAACTATGCCGCAGCGCGCTCGGCATTGGCCAAGACGATGGGGCTCGGCCGAAAGCCGAAAGAACCGGAAAAGCCGGCGCCGGTGAAGCGGACGCGCAAGAAGACCGCGGCCTGATTGCTGCAGATCCATCGGCCTATGTAGTCCGGACACAAAAAAGGCGGGAGTAACCCGCCTTCCACAGGCGAAGCTGGGTTGAACGGTACCAAGGGTTGCCGATCAGACACTCTCCAATTTTGGTGCGAGAATAAAATCGAAAACGGGCTCGGGCTGGTCAGGCTTTGGCTCTGGCAAAATGACCCGGGAAGTTACGGCCGCTTCGACATATTCTGCAAGCGCGGCAGGTGTCATCCCGAGTGCAGTCTCAAAGAGCCGGCTCGGCACCGTCACCACCTGGCGAAAAAGCGCGGCAGCTCTTGTCGCATGGCGCACGGCAGCGACCCGCTTTCCCTCGCGTATTTTTACCCCGGCCGCCGCCA
>NZ_JAMYSE010000237.1:0-674 GCF_040321795.1 Mesorhizobium sp. M0244
AAGGGGGTTGTTGTTGCTCACCGTGCGGTCAACCGGCTCGTCATCAACAATGGCTATGCGCAGTTCAGCTCGAGTGATCGTGTGGCGTGGGTGGGCAATCCCGCGTTTGATATCAGTACCCTGGAAGTGTGGGCACCGCTGCTACACGGTTCAAGCCTGGTTGTGATTCCACAAATTGATGTGCTGCAGCCAGAGGTGCTGCGCCGTCTGGTTCAGCAGCATGGCATTACCGTCCTGCATCTGACAGCTGGGTTGTTCAGCCAGAGCGCTGATGATTTAGGCCCGGCGCTGGCAAGCTTGCGGTTGCTATTGGTCGGCGGTGATGCGGTTGATGTGGCGGCAGTAGCACGGGTCTTGAGGGGGAGCCGACCGCAGCATCTCTTGCACTGCTACGGTCCGACCGAGACGACGACCTTCGCGACAGTCTGCGAGGTCACCGCGATTGATGAGACATTCCGCCGTATCCCGATCGGGCGCCCGATTGCGAACACGCGGGTGTACCTGCTGGACGGTCATGGCGCGCCCGTGCCGTTCGGGGCGGTGGGTGAGCTTTATATCGGCGGGGCAGGCGTTGCGCGTGGCTACCTGAACCGGCCTGATCTGACGGCGGAGCGGTTCATCGCCAGTCCCTTTGTGAAAGGCGATCGGCTGTATAAGACCGGTGACCTGGGGCG
>NZ_JAMYSE010000238.1:0-637 GCF_040321795.1 Mesorhizobium sp. M0244
ACCGGTGTCAGGCATGGCTGCAACAATGCGAAGGAAGCCCTTGAGCAGCTCAAGATGTGGACCCGGCGAGGGCCTCGCTGGCATAAGGCGGTGACCCTCTGCCTCCAAGCTCGAGGCTTTTCCCTTCACCCGCTACGGACCGCGGCCGAGGCGGCGAGAAAAGAGCGGCTTCGGCAACTCAACGAGACAATGCGCTCAGACAACGGGCCGGACGGCTGGATGTCACGATGAAAGGAGAGCCCTCCACCGTGAGGCAGTGGGCGAAAACCTTGCATTTCATCACGTTTGCACCTCCCTCGACTTGAGCCATCACAAATGCTCTGATCCTCCTTCCTTGGGAGGGGGCAACCATGTTTCGACTCGTCGCCGCTGCGGCGATTGCCGGCATTCTGATGCTGACGGCGCCGATCGTCATGCGCCCGGGTCCGCAATACCCTGGTCGACAATCCCGGTCGAGGGCTGCTGCAAGACGTGCTCCGCCGGCAAGGCGTGCGGCGATAGCTGCATCTCGAGGGAGAAGAACTGCCACAAGGCGCATTGGTAAGGTACAACCGAGGCGCTCGCCGTTCAGACGCTGGTTGCCAACTATAACCGGATCTCGGTCGGGCTCGGCGAAACGCCGGAGACCTGGCGTCCG
>NZ_JAMYSE010000239.1:0-632 GCF_040321795.1 Mesorhizobium sp. M0244
GATGAATCCAGGATCAAATCGCTTGTCGACAGCCATGTCGAGGATCGCGAATTGGGCTTCATAGGCGAGCCGGTGGTCAATGTGCTGGCCCTCAATCTTGCGCTGGACGATGCCACGAAACAATGAAGGCGGGCGCCGGGATCGACACCGAAGCCGGCGCCGTTCATGATTGACCCTGATGCCAGACGACAGCCGCACCGCCGAAACCAGGCCCTCTCCCGACGCGCTGCTCGAGCATGCCGAGCGGGAGGAGCGCGGTCGCCTGAGGATATTTCTCGGCGCCGCTCCCGGTGTCGGCAAGACCTACGAAATGCTGATGTCGGGCCGCGCCAGGCTGGCCGACGGGATCGACGTGGTGATCGGCATCGTCGAGACGCACGGTCGCAAGGAAACGCAGATGCTGGTCGAAGGCTACGAGGTCATTCCTCGTCTTGAGATCGATTACAAGGGGCGCATCCTTGAGGAAATGGATCTCGACGCCATCCTTGTCCGGCGCCCGGCGCTGGTTCTGGTCGACGAGCTCGCCCATACCAACGCTCCCGGCAGCCGTCACCCGAAGCGCTATCTCGACGTCCAGGAAATCCTGACGCACGGCATCGATGTCTACACGACACTGAACATCCAGCACGTCG
>NZ_JAMYSE010000240.1:0-632 GCF_040321795.1 Mesorhizobium sp. M0244
GATGAATCCAGGATCAAATCGCTTGTCGACAGCCATGTCGAGGATCGCGAATTGGGCTTCATAGGCGAGCCGGTGGTCAATGTGCTGGCCCTCAACCTTGCGCTGGACGATGCCACGAAACAATGAAGGCGGGCGCCGGGATCGACACCGAAGCCGGCGCCGTTCATGATTGATCCTGATGCCAGACGACAGCCGCACCGCCGAAACCAGGCCCTCTCCCGACGCGCTGCTCGAGCATGCAGAGCGGGAGGAGCGAGGTCGCCTGAGGATATTTCTCGGCGCCGCTCCCGGTGTCGGCAAGACCTACGAGATGCTGATGTCGGGCCGCGCCAGGCTGGCCGACGGGATCGACGTGGTGATCGGCATCGTCGAGACGCACGGTCGCAAGGAAACGCAGACGCTGGTCGAAGGCTACGAGGTCATTCCTCGTCTTGAGATCGATTACAAGGGGCGCATCCTTGAGGAAATGGATCTCGACGCCATCCTCGCCCGGCGCCCGGCGTTGGTTCTGGTCGACGAGCTCGCCCACACCAACGTTCCCGGCAGCCGTCACCCGAAGCGCTATCTCGACGTCCAGGAAATCCTGACGCACGGCATCGATGTCTACACGACACTGAACATCCAGCACGTCG
>NZ_JAMYSE010000241.1:0-618 GCF_040321795.1 Mesorhizobium sp. M0244
GAACGCATCGACGCAGGATTGGACCGCCTTGGTCCACTTCGGGCCCTTTGTGTCCCACCCCATGAGTTCCTCGGCGGCTCCCTCGACGTGGCTGACCCCATTGCGAATGCCCGGACGTTTCGTCTTCACGTAGACCGGGGGAGAGAACCAGAGAGGACCCATAAGGGGGAACTTAGAGCGCCAAGAGCCCGCTGACCAACCCCGCTTTAGCCGCAGCTAAGGAACGATGTAGGCCCTCGCGGGTTTAGAGCTTGCAGCGGGATTCTTCGTGGATGTGCAGCCGCTGTGGGGGGGTCCGTCGCCTTTCTCACGGGCGGCGGGCTCCTTTCGCGAAGGCGGTGTTGGTCAGAGAACCTTTACCGCAACTCAAGTTAGCTACTTGTCATTGGGGGGAGTAATGTCCCCTCCTCTTTTGCAGCAGCCAGGAATGCCTTGCGGGCCTCCTCAGGTTCCATCTCGTCGAAAATCACGGCCATGCAAACGCGCACCGCGAGATCCCAGCAAGGGCCACGCTTGGTCCACTTCATCAGCTCCTCGCCGGCTGTCTCGGCGTTGTTGACGTTGCGAATGATCCCGGGACGCTCGGTCTTGACGGGGACCGGAGGGTTGAACCAGTGG
>NZ_JAMYSE010000242.1:0-591 GCF_040321795.1 Mesorhizobium sp. M0244
GATCTGACGGCGGAGCGGTTCATCGCCAGTCCCTTTGTGGAAGGCGATCGGCTGTATAAGACCGGCGATCTGGCGCGTTATCTGCCGGACGGCAATCTGGAGTTTCTGGGCCGCAACGACGACCAGGTGAAGATCCGCGGCTTCCGCATCGAGCCGGGCGAGATCGCGGCGCGGCTTTGCGAGCACGCCTGGGTGCGCGAGGCGGTGGTGGTGGCGCGCCAGGACCGGGCCGGCGACAAGCACCTTGTCGCCTATGTCGTGTGTGGACCCGAGGCAGGATCGGACGAGGACGATGGCGGCGGGCTTGCCGGCGCCTTGCGCGCGCATGTGAGCGGGCGGCTGCCGGACTACATGGTGCCGGCTGCGTTCGTGCGGCTCGCGGCGCTGCCGCTGACGCCGAACGGCAAGCTCGACCGCAAGGCACTGCCGGCGCCGGCCGACGGCGCCTATGCGCGGACGGCCTATGAGGCGCCGCAGGGCGCGGTCGAGACGGCGCTGGCACAGATCTGGGCGGAGCTTCTCGGTGTCGAGCGGGTCGGGCGCCACGACAACTTCTTCGAACTGGGCGGCCATTCGCTCCTGGCGGTGCAG
>NZ_JAMYSE010000243.1:0-573 GCF_040321795.1 Mesorhizobium sp. M0244
GGTGGCCCGCACTATTCGGCTGCCAAGGCGGGTGTTCTGGGGCTTGCCAAGGCCATGGCGCGCGAATTCGGTCCCGAAGGCATCCGCGTCAACTGCATCACACCGGGCCTGATCCAGACCGACATCACCGGCGGCAAACTGACCAACGCCATGCGCGCCGACATCATCAAGGGAATCCCGCTCAGCCGGCTGGGCGAGGCGCGCGACGTAGCCGGCGCCTATCTCTTCCTGGCTTCCGATCTGGCCAGCTACATCACCGGCACCGTGATCGATGTCAACGGTGGGATGCTAATCCATGGCTGAGTGGACAACGGAGCTTGAGATGCCTCGCGCTGGCAGCAATGTCAGCCTGGCCGAACGAGCCTATCGTATCCGCCGACACGCCGTGCGGATGGGTCAAGTCCAGGGCCAAGGTTATGTCGGACAGGCGCTGGGTGTCGCCGACGTGCTTGCCGTCGCCTATTTCCATGCGCTTCGTTACCGGCCGGAGGACACGTTGTGGGAGGGACGCGACCGCTTCCTGCTGTCGATCGGACACTATGCGATCGCGCTCTACGCGGCTCTGATCGAAGC
>NZ_JAMYSE010000244.1:0-552 GCF_040321795.1 Mesorhizobium sp. M0244
TGCGCATTTCGCAAAAGCCGGACAGGGGTTCCGCTAATTCCCGGACAGTGGTTTCGCTAATGTCGGGACAGTTTGGCGGCGTTGGTCCTCGGCTGCCTTGTTGCGTTCATGGATGATTGATTTCGCCGTTTTCGGTGCCGGTCAAGAGGGGCGCTGCTTTTTGCTTTCGCATGCTATCGCCCTGGAGCACGATGCGATGGGCGTTGTGAACGATCCTGTCGAGAATGGCGTCGGCGACGGTAGGGTCTGCGATCAGGTCATGCCATCTGGCCACTGGGACCTGGGCGGTGATCAGGGTGGATTTGCGGCGATAGCGTTCCTCGACGATTTCGAACAGATGGAAGCGCTGTTGATCGGTGAGGGAGTGGGTTCCGAAGTCATCGAGGATGAGCAGTTGTGCGCGGGTGAGTTTGTCGATGAGGCGTGGAAAGCGGCCATCGAGACGGGCGAGCGCCAAATCCTCGAACAGGCGCGGCACGCGCACATAGAGCACGGAATGATCGAGCCGTGCCGCTTGCCGGCCGAAGGCGCAGGCCAGCCACGACTTGCCGG
>NZ_JAMYSE010000245.1:0-548 GCF_040321795.1 Mesorhizobium sp. M0244
GGCTCGTCGAGCAAAAGCACGGCCGGTTCGATGGCCATGGCGCGGGCAAGCGCCACGCGCTGGCGCTGGCCGCCCGAAAGCTGCGCCGGATAGCGCTTTTCGAGGCCGGAAAGCTGGACGAGATTCAACAGTTCCGAGGCGCGGCGGCGGATTTCCTTCGCCGATGGACGGGATGGCCCGTGTCGGACCTTGAGGCCGAAACCGATATTGTCGGCGACCGTCATATGGCGAAACAGCGCGTAATGCTGAAAGACGAAGCCGACATTGCGCTCCTGGATCGACTTTTGCGACGCATCCTCCTCGCCGAAGAATATCTTTCCCTTCGTCGGCCGCTCCAGCCCGGCGATCAGCCTGAGCAATGTCGTCTTGCCGGAGCCGGAAGGTCCGAGCAACGCGATCAGCTCGCCGGACTTGATGTCGAGCGATACGTCTTGGAGCGCCGGAAACCGGTCGAACTCCTTGCGCACGTTGGCAACGCGAACTTCCATGCAAATCCCTTTTGTAGTTGATGCATGCCGTTATCCCAAAACCGGTTCCCACTTTTGGGC
>NZ_JAMYSE010000246.1:0-528 GCF_040321795.1 Mesorhizobium sp. M0244
TTGCGGCGCCTGCTTATCATCGGAGCGAGCGCTGTCGTGCGTCATGCTCGTCGGCGAGGCATTCGGGAAGGATCGTGGCTTGGGCGCATGCTCGCCCGCAAGCCGCCAATGCTTGTGGTCGTCGCTCTTGCCAACAAGATGGCCCGCATCGTCTGGGCGCTCATGGCAAGAGGTGGGACCTACAGGGCTCCGGCCGTGGCAGCATAGCAGCTCGGTCTGAGGTCGTCGCAGGTGTAGGAAGGTCACACGGAGAGGTATGGCGCGACAGTCGATGAGAGACGGATCGGAAAAACCAGTTCAGCACAGAGCGCTTCGAGCGCGCGGTAGTGATATGGATCCGATCGGCGAACTCCCATACGGGCCGGCGGCAAATGGAAGGCCGCATCAGAGGCCGGACAGATGTCAGCACCCGACTACGCGCCGCTATACTGCCTTCGAAGATTCTTCTTGCGCTCACGGGGGCGTCCACAGATGTGCTGAAGGTTCTGCAAAAAGTTTTGGAGAGAGAACGGCGCTTGCTCTGAGGGG
>NZ_JAMYSE010000247.1:0-528 GCF_040321795.1 Mesorhizobium sp. M0244
GAACCTGACGATCATCGACCCTTGCGACGCGCTCGACATCGAACAGGCCACGGAGGCGATCGCGGACTACAACGGGCCGGTCTACATGCGGCTTTCGCGCGGTAAGGTTCCTGTCGTGCTCGACGAAGACGACTATACATTTGAAATCGGCAAGGCGCGAATGCTGCGCGAGGGCGCGGACGTATTGTTCATTTCCAGCGGCCTGATGACCATGCGCGCGCTGGAGGCCACGAAGGCGCTTGAAGCCGACAGGATCGGCTGCGCCGTTCTGCACGTTCCGACGATCAAACCTCTGGATACGGAGGCGATACTCGCTGCCGCGCGCCGTTCGGGACGGCTGGTGGTGGCGGCGGAGAACCACACCATCATTGGTGGCCTTGGCGAAGGCGTTGCCGCGCTGCTGATGCGCGAGAGAGTGACCCCAGTCTTTCGCCAGATCGCCCTGCCCGACGAGTTCCTCGACGCTGGCGCGCTGCCGACGCTTCACGATCGCTACGGGATCTCAACTTCCGAGCTCGTGCGCCGCGT
>NZ_JAMYSE010000248.1:0-525 GCF_040321795.1 Mesorhizobium sp. M0244
ATTCTCCTGTTGAACGAAACATAAGGGATGTTGAACATGAAGGCAAGGATCGGCACTGAGAAAGAGGGCCCTAGGAGGGTCAACACTGGATCGGAGATGGTCCGTCGCCCGGTCATGCTATAGCACGACCCAGCGTGTGGTCGTACGCGACCGGCGCAAATCTCGGGAGCTATTGGTCAAGCACCTCGCGGTGGACAATTGGGCGCTTTGGTCGCACGTTTGGGCTCTCAGAATCGCACCGCTGTGACATTCAAATGATCGAGAGTTTCGATGGGCAGTTCCCGTAATTTCATGACGCCCATCGACGCGGTCGACACCAGCGACCTGCCTGACATTGTCGACGTCGTCATGGAAATGGGGCACCCGGATGAGGCTCCCTCCCCTCCCACGCAGGTCCTCGACTCGCGACAAGCATCACTGCCTGCCCATCTCGAAAAGCTGGCCGACCGCGCGCGCGATTACGTCGAGGCGGCGAGTTCGGCAAACACCCGTCGCGCCTATGCCGCCGACTGGAAGCATTTTTGC
>NZ_JAMYSE010000249.1:0-517 GCF_040321795.1 Mesorhizobium sp. M0244
CAGCCGAGGACCAACGCCGCCAAACTGTCCCGACATTAGCGAAACCACTGTCCGGGAATTAGCGGAACCCCTGTCCGGCTTTTGCGAAATGCGCACATAGTTGCACAGCCTTCCGCCACTTGGGCCCCATCTTGGTCCACTTCAGGAGTTCCTCGGCGGCACCCTCGACATTGTTGCACCCGTAGGTGACCCCAGGTCGGTCAGTCTTGACGTACACCGGAGGGGAGAACAAATGGGTTGCCACAACACCTCCTACTCAGGGGAGAGATACATCTTGGCTTCCTTGGCGGCAGCCTCAAAGGCCTTTCGGACCACCTGAGGGTCAATCGGATCGTCCTCCAAGGCTGACAGGCACAGCGTCACCGCCTTATGCCAGCGAGGCCCTCGCCGGGTCCACATCTTGAGCTGCTCAAGGGCTTCCTTCGCATTGTTGCAGCCATGCCTGACACCGGTTTCAGTCTTCACGAACACCGGAGGGACGAACCAGATGGGCGCCATGATACCTCCTACTCAGGGG
>NZ_JAMYSE010000250.1:0-508 GCF_040321795.1 Mesorhizobium sp. M0244
TCGGCAGCACCACCGCGATAGCGGTGAAGATCAGCATCGCCAGCGGCAGGCAGAGGACGGCCAGCATCGCCATCTTGACCTCCTTGGCCTCGATCTTCTTGCCGAGATATTCGGGCGTGCGTCCGACCATCAGCCCGGCGACGAAGACGGCAATGACGATGAACATCAGGATACCATAGAAGCCGGCGCCGACGCCGCCGACAATGACCTCGCCGAGCTGCATGTTGATGATGGGGATCATGCCGCCAAGTGCGGTGAAGCTGTCGTGCATGGCATTGACCGCGCCGCAGGATGCGGCGGTGGTGATGACCGCAAACAGCGCCGACAGAGCGATGCCGAAACGGCTCTCCTTGCCCTCCATGTTGCCGCCGTCGATGCCCAGCGCATGGACCAGCGGGTTGCCGGCGGCCTCGGCCCAGTAGCAGACAGCAACGCCGGCGATGAACAGCACACCCATCGCCGACAGAATTGCCCAGCCCTGGCGCTGGTTGCCGACCATGCGGCCGAA
>NZ_JAMYSE010000251.1:0-503 GCF_040321795.1 Mesorhizobium sp. M0244
TCATGGTGTGATCCGGGGCGAATATCAGTGAAACAATACCCGGTATCGATAGCTGCGGGAGCCGAATTGGTCGAGGGTCCGTATAAAGCGGAAACCTTCCCTGTGAGGGTCGAAGACTCATACCTGGTCGTCGATCTGTGAAGATCGACCCCATCCATCGCGAGATGGCAGAGTTCCTGGAAACGAGGCATTTATGCTCCACAAGCCGACATCGGTAATCGATTGCGATATTCATCCCGCAGTGCCGGGAAACGATGCTCTGATCCCCTATATGGACGAGTATTGGCAGGAGCAATTTATCAGCCGCGCGATCGGCGAGATGGATCTGGCCAGCTATCCGCCGAGCGCGCCCCTGTCATGCCGTCCGGACTGGCGGCAAGATGGTGAAAAGCCGGGCGTCAGCCTCGCTCGCTGTCGAGAACAGGCGCTGGATAAATTCAATTGCGAGATCGCAATCTGTAATCCGCTCTATGGCGGTCAAGTCGCGGCAAGTGGTTTGATGG
>NZ_JAMYSE010000252.1:0-503 GCF_040321795.1 Mesorhizobium sp. M0244
GTCCATGAGGACGAGCGCCTGAGCTATGGCGAGCTCAACGCGCGAGCCAACCGGCTGGCGCATCATCTGATCGGGCTCGGTGTGAAGCCGGGGGATTGCGTTGCGACAGTGCTGAACCGCTCCGTCGCCCTTGTGGTGGCGCAACTGGCGATCCTCAAGGCGGGGGGAGTGTATGTGCCGGTCGATCGCGCTCTTCCATCTGCGCGACAAGAATGGCTGATGGCCGATTGTGCTGCGCGCCTGGTGCTTAGCGAGAGTGACGATGATGATCTGCTTGAGGTGACGATCCCTGTTCTGGCCATTGAGCCGCTCATGGCTGGGACTGGGTCTAGTGCCGATCCTGGCCTGGCATTGAGCGCCGAGGCTGCTGCTTACGTGATGTACACCTCCGGCTCGACCGGCCTTCCCAAGGGGGTTGTTGTTGCTCACCGTGCGGTCAACCGGCTCGTCATCAACAATGGCTATGCGCAGTTCAGCTCGAGTGATCGTGTGGCGTGGGTGGG